>JALZAA010000005.1 GCA_030948625.1 Actinomycetota bacterium | reverse complement strand
GCGCGCGGACTCGCACTAACCTGCCCGCCGAACGCGCCGCGACCAGAAGTAAAGGAGCCGGTAACCCAGATGTCACCGATCGTCACGCTCGCGGCCGAAGGCAGCTACCAGGTCTTCGAGCTCCGAGGCGGTGAGTGGTTCTGGCTGGTGCTGTCGGCCGGCACCGCGATCCTGGCCATCCTCGTGGGCTTCGTGCTCCGGCAGGGAGTGCTCGCCGCCGACGAGGGCACGCCGACGATGATCGAGATCGCCAAGTCGATCCAGGAAGGCGCGATGGCCTACCTGCGACGACAGTTCCGGACGATCGCCATCATCGTCGTGCCCGTGGCGATCATCGTCTTCCTGACCTCCACCAACGTGGCAAAGCCCAACGGAGTCGAGGCTCTTTCGTACGCCCAGTCCGGGCTCTTCCGCACGCTCGCGTTCCTCGCCGGTTGCTTCATGTCCGGCCTCACGGGCTTCATCGGTATGAGCCTCGCGGTCCGCGGCAACGTCCGCACGGCCGCCGCCGCCAAGGCGGGGTCACTGCCGGCCGCGCTCAAGGTCGCGTTCCGCAGCGGCGGCGTCGCCGGCATGTTCACGGTCGGTCTCGGCCTGCTGGGCGCCACCGCGATCATCATGATCTTCCAGAACACCGCCACCGCCATCCTGATCGGCTTCGGGTTCGGCGGGTCGTTGCTCGCACTGTTCATGCGTGTCGGCGGCGGCATCTTCACGAAGGCGGCCGACGTCGGCGCCGACCTCGTCGGCAAGGTCGAGCAGAACATCCCCGAGGACGACCCCCGCAACCCCGCCACCATCGCCGACAACGTGGGCGACAACGTCGGCGACTGCGCCGGGATGGCTGCCGACCTGTTCGAGAGCTACGAGGTCACGCTGGTCGCGTCGCTCATCCTCGGCGTGGCCGCGTTCAATTCGATCGGCGCCAACCCTGCGCTCGGGCTCATCTTCCCGCTTGCAGCGCGCGCCATTGGGGTGCTCGCCTCCATCGTGGGCGTGTTCGCAGTGCGGGCCACTCCGCGCGACCGCACCGCGATGGCGCCGATCAACCGGGGTTTCTTCACCGCCAGCGTCTTGACCGTGCTCGGCACGCTCGCCGTGGCGCTCTATTACATCGGCAACGATCACGGCAACGAGGGCTGGAAGATGTTCGGCGCCGTCGTGACCGGCCTCGTCCTCGCCCAGCTCGTCAGCCGCCTCACGGAGTACTTCACGTCGACGGAGCGGGAGCCCGTCCAGGAGATCGCCGACTCGGCGCGCACCGGACCGGCGACCACCATCCTCTCGGGCATGAGCACCGGCCTCGAGTCGACGGTGTGGGCGATCGTCGCCATCGCCGTCGCCATCGGCACCGCCGTCGTGCTCGGCCACGGCAACATCCAGTTCACCTTCTATCTCGTTGCTCTCACCGGCATGGGCATGCTGGCCACCACCGGCGTCGTCGTGTCCGAGGACACCTTCGGCCCGGTTGCCGACAACGCGGCCGGGATTGCGGAGATGTCCGGCGAGTTCGAGGGCGAGCCCGAGCGGATCATGGTGAGCCTCGACGCGGTGGGCAACACCACCAAGGCCGTCACCAAGGGGTTCGCGATCGGCTCGGCCGTCATCGCCGCGGTCGCGCTGTTCGCCTCGTTCGTCGAGACCGCCGGCGGCGAGCTCGACCTGCGCGAAACCGGATCAGCGCTCTTCGCGAAGATCCCGATCAACGTCGCCGATCCCAAGACCTTCATCGGCCTGCTGATCGGCGGTTCCGTCGCGTTCCTCTTCAGCGCGCTGGCGATCCGCGCCGTGGGCCGGACCGCCGGCACGGTCGTCCAAGAGGTCCGCCGCCAGTTCGCCGACGGCAAGATCATGGCCGGTACCAAGAAGCCAGACAGCGGCAGGATCGTCGACATCTGCACCGCCGCGTCCTTGCGGGAGCTCGCAACGCCGGCACTGCTCGCGGTGCTCACGCCGGTGATCATCGGGTTCGGGATCAACTACCTCGCGCTCGGCGCTTTCCTCGCCGCCGTCATCCTCACCGGCCAGCTCATGGCGGTGTTCCTCAGCGTGTCGGGCGGCGCGTGGGACAACGCCAAGAAGTACATCGAGGACGGCCACTACGGCGGCAAGGGCTCCGAAGCCCACAAGGCCGCGGTCATCGGCGACACCGTCGGCGACCCCTTCAAGGACACCGCGGGCCCGGCGCTCAACCCGCTCATCAAGGTCATGAACCTGGTGTCGCTGCTGATCCTCCCGGCCGTGATCACCCTCCGAGACAACAACGGCGCGCGATGGGCCATCGCGGGCGCCGCGCTCGTCGTCCTGCTCGTCGCCATCGGCTTCTCGAAGCGCAAGGTCGGCGCATTCGCCGAGGAAACCGACATCGCCGAAGGAACCGAGCCCGAGCCGCAGGCGACGCCGACTGCCTAATCCCTCCATGAGGGATGTGTGTCGCGTCTCTTTCAGCGGAGTCGCTTGCCGCGACTGAAGCACCGTTAAGTTCTGCTGATCGCTGCTGAAGCGCGAGGCCGCAAGAGAGCTACGAGCCGTGGCTTGTTCTCACGGCGACGGCGGTCGTCCACGGCCCGACCAATCGGCTCCGGCGTCGTTTCCGGTATTGGCGACGACGACCCTTCTGCGATTGGCACGTACGCGCAGATCGGCGCGGCATTCGGGCTCGCTCTCGTATGGGCGCCGATCGCGGCATTGCCGATCATCGTCGCGGTCCAAGTCGCGGTCAGCCGGCTCGGAGTCGTCCATGGCATCGGGCTCGTCGGAATCGCGAAACGACAGCTCCCGCGGTGGCTGGTCGTTACCGTGTTCGTTCCGGTGCTCCTTGCGAGCGTGTTCACCCTCGGCGCGGATTTGCGCGCCATGGCCAATGCGACGGGACTGATCGTCCCGCTGCCCGATGGTTTCCTGCTCGCCTGCCTGACGCTGATCTCCTTCGGTCTCCCGATCTTCTTGCCCTACCGGCGTTATCGGACAGTGCTGCGTTGGTTCGCGCTCGGGATCGTCGCGTATCTCGGGGTTGTCCTCGTCGCCGATGTTGACTGGGCGAGCGTTCTGGACAACGTGTTGCGCCCGCACGTCCCTTCGGACCGGTCCGGCGTCGGAGCATTGATTGCCGTGGTCGGGGCGGCGGTCTCTCCTTACATCATCGTGTGGCAGGCCAATGCGGAGGTCGAGGAGTCACGCCTCACACCCGGTGCTCCGCCACCCGGAGCCGAGTGGCACCGCCGTGCGGCCGTGGACGTCGTCGCCGGTCTGGCGACCGCCATCGTCGCGGCCGTCGCGATCGTGATCGCGAGCGCGACCGCGCTCCACACTGCGGGGATCACAAAAGTTCAGACCGCCGATGACGCGGCACGAGCTCTCGAGCCACTTCTGGGCCGTGCCGCCGGCGCGGCATTCGCGATCGGGCTGCTCGGCGTCGGGTTGCTGGCGGCGCCGATCCTCGCCGGGGGTGCTGCCTTCATCGGCTCGGAGTTGTTCGGCCTGCGCGCCGGGCTCGGGAGGCGACTGAAGGACGCACCCGGCTTCTACGCGCTGCTGGTCGCGGCGGCCGTTGCCGCGCTCTCACTCGAAGTCTTCGGCGTGCCGCCCGTCCGGGCGCTCTACTACGCCTCGATCGCGAACGGCGTCGCTGCCCCCGGCCTACTTCTCTTGGTGCTGTGGCTGGCGCGCTCCCGACGAGTGTTGGGTGCGGCCCGGATCGGCAGAACGGGGGCGGCGCTCATCGCTCTCGGGGCACTCGCGGGCGTCGCGCTTCCCGTCGCCTACTTCATGCTGCCGACCTGACAACGGTGCCAGTCAGCAGTGGGCCGCGCTTGCTAGCTCGACTCGAAGTACCGCCTTGGAAGGACCGGGCTCACGCGCCCGAGGGCGTTGGCGGTTTCGGCGTTGAGCCGTGACGGACCGACGAACGAGTAGTTGAGATTGCCGCGGCCGTTCATCACCCCGAGGCGAACCAGAGCCGAGCAGACCGCGTCTTCGAGGTCGGGATCATCCTGGACACGGCTGTCGGCGAGCCGGTAGGCGAGCGGCCCGACCGCTCGATCGTCACCCAGCCGTCCCAAGTCGTCGGCGACCGTCTCGATCTCCTCCGGACTCGTTGCTGTCAAGAGTCGCACGATCACGTAATCGACCTGGTCTGGTTCGTGTTGGACGGCCACGGCTAGCGCTCGGCCCCGTCGCAGGTCTGGTTGTTCAGAAGGACGCGGGCGTAGGCGTCTTCGCCGTGAAGCTCGCGGGTTCCGTCCCAGAAGAGCACGCTAACCGTCGTGCCTCGATGCTCGACGGTGACGACCTTGTGCCCATCGTTCTCGTGTTCGCCTACGACTGTCGCCCCGGGGCGGAGCAGCCCCCAGCGCACCTGCTTGGTCATCGGCATCATCGTCCTCCGCTCCGCGATCGCTGTCCCTGAGCTCGAAATTCCGTCGACATCCATCAGTAGCGCACCCCGCGACGCGTGGAAGAGCAGTTGACAACCCGTTGACGGGGCGTCGTGGAATCTTGACGCCGTCTTGAGACCCGTATGTGATCCGTCAATTCGGCGGGTTGCACCCTCAACGATGCGTTAGGGCCCTTTTCGCATGGGCATGACAGGCGTATACCGCATTCATGCAGCGAAGGCTGCAGGGCACGACGAGACAAGCCGAGGAGAGCCATGGCTGACGTGTGGGTGCTGCTCCTGATCCTGGCGTTCTTCGCGCTGTGCATCGCGTTCGTGCGCGGATGCGAGAGCATCATCGGACCGGACGACGCGGAAGAGCTCGCTCCGCCCACGCCCGAGGGCGACGCGGAACGTGAGCCCGTAGGGGTTGCGCGGTGAGCGGCGAGAACATCGCCGGCCTCGTCCTCGCGATTCTTCTCGGCCTGTACCTCCTGGCGGCCCTTCTGTTCCCCGAGAGGTTCTGATGACCGCTGCCGGCTGGGCCCAGCTGATCGCCCTGATCGTCGTCATCGGCGCGACCGCGCCGCTGCTCGGGCGGTACATGGCCAACGTGTACGAGGGCGGACCCTCGCGACTGGACCGTGTCTTCGGTCCTGTCGAACGGCTTATCTATCGAGTCTGCCGGATCGATCCGGAGCGTGAGCAGCGGTGGAACGTCTATGCGTTGTCGGTGCTCGCGTTCAGCGTCGTCGGCATCCTGCTCCTGTACCTGATCCAGCGCATCCAAAGCGGCCTGCCGTTCAACCCGACCGACATGGCCAACGTCGCGCCGGCGCTGTCGCTGAACACCGCGGTCAGCTTCGTGACCAACACGAACTGGCAGAGCTACGCGGGTGAGAGCACTCTGAGCCATCTCACCCAGATGACGGGTCTCACCGTCCAGCAGTTCGTGTCGGCGGCGGCGGGCATGGCGGTGATGGTGGCGCTGATTCGAGGTCTGTCGCGCGCCGGTCAGCGCACGCTCGGCAACTTCTGGGTCGACCTCGTGCGCACGACGATCCGCATTCTGGTTCCCATCGCGTTCGTGTTCGCGATCGTGCTCGTGGCGACCGGCGTGATCCAGAACACCCACGGATTCACCTCGGTGCACACCGTTGCCGGCGCGACACAGAAGGTGCCCGGCGGGCCGAACGCCAGCATGGAGTCGATCAAGATGATCGGCACCAACGGCGGCGACTTCTTCAACGTGAACTCGGCGCACCCGTTCTCGAACCCGACGAAGTTCAGCGACTTCCTCGAGCTGTACGCCATCCTCATCATCCCGTTCTCGCTGGCCTTCACGTTCGGACGGATGGTCAAGGACAAGCGGCAGGGCTACGCCGTCTTCTCGGTCATGTTCGTGATCTGGCTTACTGCCAGCCTCTTGACGATCTTCCTCGAGGTCGGCGGTAACCCGAAGCTTGACGCACGTGGTGTGGGCGTCACGCAGACGGTCACTGCGAGCTCACCGGGCGGCAACGCCGAAGGGAAGGAGGTCCGGACCGGGCCGGCCGCGTGCGGCCTGTGGGCCGCGTCGACCACCGGCACGTCCAACGGCTCGGTCAACTGCATGCACGACAGCTTCACGCCCGCCGGCGGCATGGTCCCGCTGGTGCACATGAAGCTCGGAGAGGTCAGCCCTGGCGGAGTGGGCGTCGGCCTCAACGGGCTGCTGATACTCGCCATCCTGTCGGTGTTCATCGCCGGCCTCATGGTCGGGCGGACGCCGGAGTACCTGGGCAAGAAGATCCAGGCCGCCGAGGTGAAGCTCGTCGCGCTCTACATCCTGGTGATGCCGGCGATCGTGCTGATCTTCATCGCGGTCTCGACGTTCGTGAGATCCGTGAGCGACGTGTCGCTCCTGAACCCGGGTTCGCACGGCTTCACCGAGCTGGTCTACGCGTTCACATCCGCGGCGAACAACAACGGCTCGGCGTTCGCGGGTATCACCGCGAACACCGCCTACATGAATACCGCGCTCACGGTGACGATGTTGGTGGGTCGGTTCTTCCTCATCATCCCGACCCTGGCGCTCGCCGGGACCCTGGTGCGCAAGCGCCGCGTACCGGAATCCGCCGGCACCTTCCCGACGCACACACCCCTGTTCGTGGTGTTGGTCATCGGCGTGGTGCTGATCGTCGCCGCTCTGACCTTCCTACCCGTCCTCTCGCTCGGACCCCTGGTCGAGCAGCTGAGTCTCTGATCGAGGAGCATCGGCCCATGGCGCGTGACTTCAAGTTCGTGGAACCGAGGATGCTTCGGCGCGCGATCGTCGACAGCTTCATCAAGCTCAACCCGCGGACGCTGATGCGCAACCCCGTGATGTTCGTCGTGGGCGTGGGCGCAGTGCTGACGACGATCTTGTTCTTCAAGGACTTCGGCTCGTCCTCGACGAACGAGAACGTCTTTGTGGGCCTGGTCGCTTTGTTCCTGTGGTTCACCGTGCTGTTCGCGAACTTCGCCGAGGCCGTCGCCGAGGGCCGGGGAAAAGCGCAGGCTGACACGCTGCGCAAGACGCGGTCCGAGACGCTTGCTCGTCGACGCCACCCGGACGGCACGATCGACGAGGTCCCGAGCACCGCGCTCGACGTCGGTGACGAGTGCGTCGTGAGCGCGGGGGAGATCATTCCGTCCGACGGCGAGGTGATCGAGGGCATTGCGAGCGTCGACGAGTCCGCCATCACCGGTGAGTCTGCGCCGGTCATCCGCGAGTCGGGAGGTGACCGCTCGGCCGTCACGGGGGGCACCCGGGTCCTGTCCGACGAGATCGTGGTGCGAATCACGGCTCGTGCGGGGGAGACCTTCCTGGATCGGATGATCGCTCTCGTCGAAGGGTCCGAGCGCAAGAAGACCCCGAACGAGATCGCGCTCAATATCCTCCTTGCCGGGCTCACGATCGTCTTCCTTCTGGCGACGGTGACGCTCCAGCCGTTCGCGATGTTCGCCAACGCCGAGCAGACCGTCGTCATCCTCGTAGCGCTCCTGGTCTGTCTTATCCCCACGACGATCGGCGCGTTGCTCTCGGCCATCGGCATCGCCGGGATGGACCGGCTCGTGCGCCGCAACGTGCTCGCCATGAGTGGTCGCGCCGTCGAAGCAGCGGGGGACTGCGCCACGCTCCTGCTCGACAAGACGGGCACGATCACGTTCGGGAACCGCGAGGCCGACGCGTTCATCCCCGCAAACGGCGTGACCGAGCAGGAGTTCGCCGACGCCGCCCAGCTCTCGAGCCTCGCCGACGAGACACCAGAAGGGCGCTCGATCGTCGTGTTCGCGAAGGAGCGTTACGGGCTGCGCGAGCGCGAGCTCATTGGCGCCGAGCTCGTTCCCTTCACGGCCCAGACGCGCATGAGCGGTGTCGATATGGACGGACGATCGGTCCGCAAGGGCGCGGCCGACGCGGTCCGCCGCTGGGTGGAGGACCAGGGCGGAACTGTCCCATCTGAGCTCGGCGACACGGTCGACTCGATTGCGGCGCAAGGCGGAACGCCGCTCGTGGTCGCCGAGTCCGGGTTTCCTGTCGATTCGACTCCGCAGGCTCCGTCGAGTGCGGAGGGTTCCCCCCACCCTCCGCGCGCGCTGGGCGTCGTGTACCTCAAGGACATCGTCAAGCCGGGCATCGCCGATCGTTTCGCCGACCTCCGGCGCATGGGCATCCGCACGGTCATGATCACCGGCGACAACCCCCGCACCGCGGCCTTCATCGCCAAGGAAGCCGGTGTCGACGACTTCCTCGCCGAGGCGACGCCCGAAGACAAGATGGAGCTCATCAAGAGCGAGCAGCGCGGCGGGCGACTCGTCGCGATGACCGGCGACGGGACGAACGACGCGCCGGCGCTCGCTCAGGCCGACGTCGCGGTGGCCATGAACACCGGAACCCAGGCGGCCAAGGAAGCCGGGAACATGGTCGACCTCGAGTCGGATCCGACGAAGCTCATCGACATCGTCGAGATCGGCAAGCAGCTGCTGATAACGCGCGGATCGCTCACGACGTTCTCGATCGCCAACGACGTCGCCAAGTACTTCGCCATCATCCCGGCGATGTTCGCCGGCTTCGCGAGTCTGAGTGTTCTCGATCGTCTGAACGTCATGCAGCTTCAGACCCCGCGCTCCGCCATCCTGTCCGCCGTCATCTTCAACGCAATCATCATCGTGATGCTGATCCCTCTCGCATTGCGGGGTGTGAAGTTCATTCCGACGTCGGCGTCGCATCTACTGCGGCGGAACCTCTTGATCTACGGAGCCGGCGGTGTGGTCGCGCCCTTCATCGGCATCAAGCTCATCGACATCCTCATCTCGGCGCTAGGGGTCTCGTAGATGCGACGACAACTCATTCCCTCGATCCTGTCCATGGTGTTGTTCACGGTGCTGCTCGGCG
>JALZAA010000470.1 GCA_030948625.1 Actinomycetota bacterium | reverse complement strand
GCCGAGCTCGGCCGCTTCGCGCCCGCTGAACGTGCGGCCGGTGAGGAGCAGGTCGGCGGCGCGGGCGTGACCGACGGCTCGGGGCACGGTCCAGTGCGCGTGCGCGTCCGGAAGCACGCCCCGACGGACGTGGACGAAGCCGAGCTTGGCGTCCTCGGCCACGAACCGCAGGTCGCACTGCATCGCCAGCGTGAGGCCGATGCCGATCGCGTGACCGTTGATGGCAGCAATCACCGGCTTGCGCACCCTCCACGCCGGCGGCTCGATGGGCGAGGAGCTGAACTCCTGACCCGGCGCGGCGAACGTGTCGCCGCCGGGCTCGAGATCCGCGCCGGCACAGAACGCTCGTCCGGCGCCCGTCACGACGAGGGCTCGGACGGCGTCGTCGTCGTCGCACGACGCGTACGCGCGCCCGAGCTGGTCGCCCATGCCCCCCGTGAACGTGTTGAGCTGCTCGGGCCGGTTCAGGGTGACGACGGCGACGCTATCGGCGATCTCGACGATGACCGGCTCGTCGCCCACAGCTACAGCGCGAGCCCGGCGCGATGGCCGTCGAAGATCGCCCGGTCGGCGGGACGCACGGCGACTGCATCGCCGACCCGCACGACCTCGGGCACGCGTCCTTGGAGCCCGAAGTAGAGCTCGTCGTTCGGCAGGCCGTGAGTTCGGATCACCACAGTGTCGACCGGGATCGTGTCCATCGCCAGGGAGAGCGTGTCGATGAGCGTCACCTCGTTGTCGCCGATGTCCACCATCGCCGTGTTGGGCCTCCAGCGGGCGCCGGCCCGGGCCATGCGCGGCAGCGCCGCGGCCATCGTCTCCGGATCCAGCAGCATCGGCGTCGGCAGCGGACACGCGACCGTCACCTCGACGCCCGCCGCGGCGAGCAGCTCCCCGAGCCCGATCGCCTCGATGTGACCGACGACGTCCAGGATCACCACCCGGTCGCCGAGCCGCGTCGTGTCGGCAAGCGCGCGCTCGTGGTCGACGACGAACGGCTGCTCGCTGCCCGGGACCGGCATCGGATGGAACTTCGACGCGCCCGCGGTCGTGGCGCGTCCGCCCGTCGCCACCACCACCGCGTCGGCCCCGAGCGCGACGACGTCGTCGACGGTCGCCTCCACGCCGAGCCGGACGTCCACACCGCGTCGCTCGCACTCGCCGGCGCGCCAATCGGCGAAGTCCGCCAGCTCCTCGCGGCCGGGCAGCCGCTGGGCGAGACGGATCTTGCCGCCGAGCCGATCGCCGCGTTCGAGCAGCGTCACGTCGTGGCCACGCGCTGCCGCCACCCAGGCCGCTTCCGTTCCCGCCGGACCGCCACCCACGACGACCACCCGCTTCGCACGCGCCGCCGGCTGCATCGTGCCGGCGCCCAGCTCGACTTCGCGACCGACGACCGGGTTCGTTACGCACGTGATCGGCAGGCTCAGGATCAGGTTCCCGTAGCAGCCCTGGTTGCAGCCGGTGCACCGCCGGATCTCGCGGTCGGCGCCGGCGCGCGCCTTCGCACCCCACTCCGGATCGGCGATCAGCGCCCGGACGAGCGTGACCGCGTCGGCTTCGTCCCGCTCGAGAATGCCCTCGGCCTCGTCGGGCGTGAGGATGCGGTGAACCGCGAACACGGGCGTGTCACGCAGCACCTTCTTGACCGTGTGCGCGGCGTAGACGCCCAGGAGGTGCGGCGCGTACAGCGGTCGCACCATCCCCAACCCCGAGACACCGATGCTCACGTGCACGAAGTCGACGAGGCCGGCGTCCTCGAGGCGCGCCGCGATCTCGGCCGCGTCGTCGGCGGTGAGGCCGGACCCGTCGCGCTGCTCCTCGTCGCCGACCAGCCGCAGGCCCACCGCGACACCGTCGCCCACCGCCACGCGCACCGCCTCGAGGACCTCGACGCAGAAGCGCATGCGGTTCTCGAGGCTGCCGCCGTATTCGTCGGTACGGCGGTTGCTCTTTGGTGAGAGGAACTCGTGGATGAGGTACCCGTGCGCGCCGTGCACCTCGATTCCGTCGAAGCCGCCGGCGGCGGCGTTGGCGGCGGACCGGGCGAAGGAGTCGACGACCTCGCGGATCTCGTCACGCTCGAGTGGCTTGGGCGGCTCGTTGTAGTTGGCGACCGACGACGGCGCCCATGCCGGCAGCTTCGACCACGTCCCGTCGTTCACGCCGCCGTTGTGCGCGAGCTGCAGGAACGCGAGCGCGCCGTGCTCGTGGACCGGCGCGGTCACGTCCTTGAAGTGCGGCACCGCCGCTTCGTCCCATGCGATGGCGTTGTTGCGCATCTGGTACGCGGTCGTCGGGTGCACCTGGGCCTGACCGGCGATGACCACGCCCGCGCCGCCCGCGGCGCGCTCGCCGAGGTAGCGGCCGTAGCGGGCGCCGTAGTAGCCGGGCTCCCCGACCGTCGACGCCGGCTCGACGTACTGCGTGAAGTGCGCGCCGCACACGATGCGGTTGGGCGCCGTCACCGGCCCGATGCGCAGCGGCGAGAAGAGCAGCGGTCGCCGCCCGCCGTCAGTCATCGCTCAAGCACCCATTGTCGCCGTCGCAAGCTCCGGCTGTGCGGCGACGGTCGGCAAAGCCGCCGTCACCGCGGAAACTCGAGCGAGCACTCCTGGTCGAGCCTCAGCACTTCGGTGAGCCGCCCGAACGCCAGGAAGTCCGCGATGCAGATCGTGAGGTCGAGGATGTCCGCGTCACTGAAGTGCTCGTGCAAACGGTTGAAGAACTCGTCGTCGATCGCCAGATGATCGAGTGCGAAGCGCTCGGCGTACTCGATGGCCGCTCGCTCGGCCTCCGAGTACTCCGGGTGGTCCCGGTGCTCGGCGACGTGCGCGTACATCTCGTCGGTGACGCCTTGTTCCGCCAACTGCGGAATCCGCCAACCCAGTCAAATGGGACACTCGTTGATCTGCGCGATGCGCATGCGCACGGATTCGCGCACGCGGGCCGGCAGCTTGCTCTCGCCGTACACCGCCTTGGACAATTCTGCGAGCGGCAGGCCGAGCTCGGGCCGCAGCGACCAGACCCGGACGATCTCCGGCTTGTCGCCGTCGGGCACCCTGATGCGCGCCATCGGACCCTCCCGGACCGCCTCATTGCCGCCGTCACCGCAGCCTAGGCGGTTGCCGCTCGCGATCAGAACGTGTTCTACTTTGGCCCCGCATGGAGTTCAACCTCGCCGACCT
>JALZAA010000372.1 GCA_030948625.1 Actinomycetota bacterium | reverse complement strand
TCGGTGGCCCGCAGCTCCTCAGGGAACCGGTGCTCGGGCGCAGTCTCGCCCGTGCCCTCGCCGCCCGTGACCCCGCGGAAGAACGTGACCGAGTACTGCTCGTTGACGAGCTCTCCGCTCTCGTCGCGCGTCTCCATGCGGCTGACGACGGTGGTGCCCGACTGCTTCACGTGCACGCCGATCGGCGCCGCGCGCGAGCGCAGGACCGCCCCGGGCTCGATCGGGTTGTGGAAATACATGTCCTGCTCGCCGTGCACGACGAACGGGAACGCCTCCGCGGGCGTGACCTCGCCGACGGCGCCGCCCATCGCGTCCCAGACCGGCACGACCGCGAACACCGGCGGCGCGAGCTCGCCGTTCACGTGCTGCGGGATCGGGTCGTTGGTGGCCTCGGCGTACGCCTTCATCCGCTCGGCGTCGACCTTGAACTCCTGGTCGTCGGACCATTGGCCGACCTTGTCGATCGCGAACTGCATCAATACTCCTCGGGCTCATCCGCGCGGCCGCGCGGCAGCCTACTGTCAGGCTCGCGCCGGGCTTCGGGGTCGACGTTGGTACGCGCGGTCGGCACCGCATCGAGTCGTTCGGGCGCGATGGGGTCTCCGGTCACTTCGTCGATGCCGTACGTACCGGCGTCGATGCGCTCGAGCGCCGCCTGCAGCTCGGCCAGCTCGTCCTCGAGCTGCTCCAGGATGGAGAGGTCCTTCTCGCGCTCGAACGTCTCCGAGCCCATGTCGGCGGGGTGCTGGTCGTAGTCGGCGAGCTCGGAGACCTGCTCGCTCTCGGAGGTGCCAGCCTCGTCCCTGAGGTTGCCGACGAGCCCCTCGACGCGAGCCTTCTCGTCCTGCAGCCGCTTGCGCGCTTCTTCCGGATCGACGGTCATACCCGCAGGCTAAACCCGACCGTGGGGCGCGCGAGGCGGCGCGCTACGACCCCGAGAGCCGCAATTCGAGCAGCTCGGCCTGGTCGGCGAGCAAGCCGTGCAGTTGGGCCAGCCGCTCCGCCGGGTCGTCGAGTTCGAGAAGGCGCTGCGCGTCGAGCGGGCCGATGGGTGCCGCGGCCGCGGCCTGATAGCCGGCCTGCACCGGGTCGTCGTCGAGCTCGACGCCTACGGCTTGCGGCGCCTCGCCCAACTCTGCCGCCATCGCCAGCACACGCTTGAGCACCCGTTCGACGTCGGCGCGGACATCGTGGGCATCGACGCTCGTGTCGCCCTCGCCGAGGAGCTCGACCTCCGCTCTCGGAAACGGATCGTCGGAAAGCCAGGTGCGGACGCGCAGACGCCGCGTGCCGACGGTCGCGAGCAGA
This sequence comes from Actinomycetota bacterium, assembly GCA_030948625.1. Classification (GTDB taxonomy): domain Bacteria; phylum Actinomycetota; class Acidimicrobiia; order IMCC26256; family JACDBD01; genus JALZAA01. The sequence continues at coordinate 1,444 of JALZAA010000372.1, read as the reverse complement.
TACCGGCCGTCGGGCAGGCGCCCGGCGGCGACGATGCGGGCAACGGTCCCGGTCGAGAATCTCGTGTCACCCCCGCCGACCTCGTTCCCGCGCTCGATGAGCACGACGCCGAACTCGCCGTCACCGGCAAGGCATGCCTCCGTCAGCGCGCGATAGCGCGGCTCGAAGACATGGAGTGGCAGCTCTGCGTGCGGGAACAGCACGCTGCCCAGCGGGAACATCGGAAGAGTGCGTGCGCCGCGCATTTTCTCGACCGTATCTCCGATCAGTTCGCACGCGAGCGCAGGGCGACGGCGTCGCGCTCCACTCCGTCGCCTTCGTCGCCGCTGAGCTCTTCCGCCACCGCCTCCAGCTCGGCGGCAGCCTCGAGGAACCGGCCGACGCCGCCGAGGAGCGCAGCGAGCTGACGTCGCTCACCGGGTATGAGCCCCGGGATACGGAGGCGCAGTCGCGCCGCCCACGCCAGCGAGGCAGGGTCGCGACGCATGAACGTCTGCTGCAGGTTGGCGAGCATGCGGTTGAGGATGGTCGGCGCATCGACGGCGCGGAGCAACGCGGGCGTGAACGGCGGCTCCGTCTGCACCTGCTCGTACAGGTCGCGGCAGCCATCCAGGTCGAGGCGGCGGCCGCCGTGGAACGGGTCGAACCACGTGTCGGGCTCACCCGCCGCTTGCACGAGGAAGTGCCCGGGCATGCCGACGCCGTAGACGCGCACGCCCAGGCGCCGACCCACTTCGATCATCACCACGGACAGCGTGATTGGTATGCCGAGACGGCGTGCGAGGACGTCGTCGAGGTACGAGTTGCGGGGGTCGCCGTAGTCGACGGTGTTGCCGGCGAGTCCCCCCTCGCCAAACAGCGCTGCGGCGAGGTCATCAGCGGTGTCGCCGCGCACGCCCTCGGCGAGGCCGTCGAGCTCGGCGAGCGCGCCCGCAACGTCGAGATCAGGATGGGCATGCGCCGCGATCAGCAGGGCGGCTTCGTCGAGCGGGACCTCGTCCGGCGGCCGGCGCACGAGCTCGGTGAAGCGCTCGGTCGCGTCCACGGCGGATGACCGTACCGGCTTCGTTGCCACGAACCCGCCGTACACTGCGCGCATGCCACGAACGATCCACGCCGTGGCCGACGGGCCCGGTGGCGCCCTACGCGAGACGGTGGCGGTGCGCCTGCGCCGCGCCAACCAGCGCGTCACCGCCAACCGCGAGGCGATCGTGGCCGCGCTGTCCGCCGCCGCGCGGCCCATCACGATCCCCGAGATCCTCGAGATGCCGGGGGGACGCGGTCTGGCCCAGAGCTCGGTGTACCGGAACCTCCTCGTGCTCGAGCAGGCGGGCCTGGTGCACCGCATCGTGACCGACGCCGAGTTCGCCCGCTACGAGCTCGCCGAGGACCTCACCGAGCACCACCACCACCTCATCTGCGCGAACTGCGGGATGGTCGAGGA
>JALZAA010000361.1 GCA_030948625.1 Actinomycetota bacterium | reverse complement strand
TCGCCGGCCGCGATCGCCGATTTCAGCACCCGGTGCGGCGCGTCGGGCCAGCCGTCGCCGAAGGCGGTCGTCAGGATGGTGTCGTCCGCGCCGGCGCTGATCAACGCTTCGATGTACGCCGGGTGCGAGATCGACTCTGCCGCGGCCATGAAGCGTGTCCCGACGCGCACTGCATCTGCGCCGGCTACGAGCGCCGCGGCGACATCCTGGCCGGTGCCGATGCCTCCGGCGGCCACGACTGGGAGATCGACCCCAGCCCGCACCTCGCTCATCAGTGGCAGCAGCCCGGTCGTGCCTCGAACGTGCCCGCCGGCCTCGATCCCTTGAGCGACGATCAGATCGCAGCCGACGTCTCGGGCGGCACGGGCCTCGTCGGCGGAGCCGACCTGCCAACCCGCACGAGCGCCACCAGCGTGAACGATCTCGACGACGTCGGGATCCGGTTCACCCCAGAAGAACTCGACGTATCGGCTCCGGCTCGCTGCCTCGTCGAGGGCTGATCGGTCGAGGAAGGGCACAAGGAAGTTGACGCCGATCGATGCGTCGGAGGGCAGCGCGTCGAGCTGGACGGAGAGGGCTTCGTTCCCGACGGTGCCGGTGAGCATCCCGAGCCCACCGGCCTGGGCAACCGCAATGGCCAGATCGGGAGTGGTCACCCCGCCAATGCCGGCTTGTTGCAATGGATACCGGCAGCCGACGATCTCGGTGAAGCGGGTCGCGATGGGCATGCGCGGCATTGTCGCAGCCGGCGAAGACGAGCGTCGCTAGCGCCCATGCGGGCGTGGCGAGTCGCCCCTCCGCCTCCCGCGGTCAGCCCATGACGCGCGGTCCGCCGTCATGACATGCGGTCCGGTTGACCTGCCGATGTACTCGGCGAACGACGCGACAACCCGGGCTCGTCCTTGCCGATGCTCGAGTGGCTGCATCGCCTCTACCCAGTTGAAACCGGTTGGAGTGTGCGTCGACATACTCCGCCCCCTTGCTCGTATTCGTTCGCGTTTTCCCGAAGTCCAGGGGGCAGAAAACGGCTGGTCGGAGGACTCGGGCCCGGAGAATGGGCGACGTAGCGGGCGATTGAGACCCCGGCGGCCGTTCGAAAATTCTGTAGATCGACTTTGGTCTTCACTCTCCGAAAGCGCTCCGAGAGCGATGGAGCGGCGGAACCGAACCCAGCGCGTCGGTGTAGAAGGCACATGCGCCGTCGAACCATCACCACACGCGGGCGATTCCACGGCACGGAGAGGACTGAGCTGCGATGAGGTGGGTGAAGAGATTGCTGGTTGTCGGAGTCACGGTGACGGCGGCGGTCGGTGGCGCGTTCGGTCGTGAGGCCGACGCGGTCCGAACCACTGCTGGAGACCGGGTTGTGGTCCGCGGCCGGGCGACCCTGGATGGCGCCTCGTTCGATGCGCCATACGTCGGTGCCGTCGTCAAGCGGAACGGTCTCGTCACGCCCTGTCAGCGCACGCTGCCGCCTGTGCGCAATGGGCGGTTCGCCATCACCGTCTTCGCGCGTACTGAAGCGAGCGGATGTGGCGCGCCGGGGAGCACGGTTTTCCTGTGGACATTCGTCCAGGACCAGATCGTCTACAGCAATCAGTCGGTGCGCTGGCCCGGGAACGGCCAGACGGCGAGGTTCGACCCCAGGTTCTCGATCAGCGCGCCCGACGGCGGTGTCGGACCGATCGTCGGGTTCGCCGGCGAGATCTTCGACCAACGCAAGCGACGGCTGCCAGCGGGTGCTCACGTGGAGGCATACATCGGGAACACCCGGTGCGCAGTCGCCACGACCCGGCGTAACGACAACTTCACCGGATTCAGCATCGACGTGGTGGGCCCTGACTCGATTCCTGGGTGCGCGATCGGCGCCCCGATCACGTTCCGGGTCGACGGTCGCGATGCGCATGAAACGGCCGTCAATCAGACAGGGCAGGGCGCGTCGTTGAACTTGTCCCTGGCCTGACATGCGAGCTTGGATCATCCGCTCACGCCCGATCAGGTGTGCAGCCAGTTGCGCGCGTCCTGGTCCGTGCCGCTAGATATCGACTGCGAAGAGGCGCCAGCGCTCGGGAATGCCCTTGAGGTCGTACTCGCCTCGATCGGTCAACTGCACGTCGGAGCCGGCGATGAGATCAGCCACGGTCCGTGACACCAACACTTCGCCGGGTTCCGCGCGCGCCGCAACTCGCGCCGCGATGTGGACAGCGATGCCGCCGACGTCGTCTCCGCGAAGTTCCACTTCTCCTGTGTGCACGCCGGCGCGGACTTCGAGACCGAGACCGCGCATCGCTTCACGGATGGCGAGACCACAGCGGATCGCACGTGCGGGCCCGTCGAAGGTCGCGAGTGCGCCATCTCCCGTGCTCTTGATGAAGTGTCCGTCGAAGCGAGCGATCTGTCGATGCACGGCAGCCTCGTGTCGGTCGAGGAGCTGGCGCCATCGCTCGTCGCCCACCTCGCGGGCGCGGTCCGTCGATCCGACGATGTCGGTGAAGACAACCGTCTTGAGGCTGCGCTCTGGCCCCCGGCCCCGGCGCACACCTGTGAGGAACTCCTCGATCTCCTCGGCGACCGCATCGGAGTTCTGTTCCCAGATGTAGTGGTCGGTCCCGGGTAGCTCGACGAGCCGCGCCTCGGGGATCTTTCTCGCCGCGTACCGCCCGTACTCGACGGTGATCCATGTCTCGTCGGTCCGGTGCAAGACCAGGGTCGGAACTCCGATG
>JALZAA010000010.1 GCA_030948625.1 Actinomycetota bacterium | reverse complement strand
GTGGTCTCCGGTCCGGGCTCGGAGTCGTGCAGCGCCTGAAGATCGGGCGTCGTCGCGCGGGGATAGCGGTCGTTCGTGAAGATGCTGCCGGCGCCGACCATCACCCCGGTCTCCACGACGACACCCTGGCAGACGTACACGAACGCGTTGAGCTTGACGCGGTCACCGATCTCCACGCCGTAGGCGATGTAGGTCTTCTCCCCCACGATGCAGTCCGACCCGATCCGTGCCGGCCCGCGCACGTGGACGTGGTTCCAGATGGCGGTCCCGGGACCGATCTCGACCCCGGGCTCGATCTCCGCGGTCGGATGGATCCGCGCCGTCACGCCGACGATGCTGCCGCGTCCACGGGAACCCACGCCGAGGACGCCATGGACGCGTAGGCGGCCTCGATCACGGCGACGGAAGCCAGCGCGTCTTCGGCGGTGATCAGCAGCTCCTCGCGTCCCCGGAGGGCTTCGCAGAAGTTGGTGAGCTGGGCGCGCATGGCCTTGACCTTGTCGTATCCGTCCCCGAACTTGATCCAGTCGGCGCTTCCGGCCGGCCGGAACTTGGACTCGCGCCAACCGACGTTGATGGTCCCTTCGGACCCGTAGATGCTGATGTACCGGTCGGCCTGCATGTCGATGCTCCACGACAGGTCGATGGTCCCGCACACGCCGTCGCCGGAGCGGATGAGCATCTGCGCCGTGTCCTCGACCGGGACGTCCTGGACCCGCCTGCGCTTGACCGCCATGACATCAGTGATGGATCCGAGGAAGTACCGCGCAATGTCGACCGAGTGAGTGCCGTTGTCGATCAGCACGCCCCCGCCGCTCACAGCCGGGTCTGCGTTCCACCGATCTCCCATGGGCACGCGGGAGGCGAAGATGTTGTCGAAGAGCACGAGCTTTCCGAGGTCTCCGGAGTCGACGATGCTCTTTGCCAATATCGCGTCGTCGACGTATCGGAACTTCGCTGCCATTGTCAGCGGTACGCCGTCTATAGCGGCTGCGTTGACGAGCTTGCGGGCCGACGCGAGGTCGACTGCCAACGGCTTCTCGCAGAGAACGGGGATGCCCTGCTCGACGAGGTCGAGCGCAACCTGGACGTGTGTGGCCGGAGGTGTGCAGATCACCGCCGCGTCGCACGGCACCTGCTCCAACAGGTCGCCGTGCGAGGCAAACGCAGGGCAGTTGAGCGACTCCGCTACCTCCCGCGCCCGCCGTGCGTACGGGTCCGCGACCGCCACCACCCGTGCCTGCGCGAACGCGGCGAAAACCGCGACGTACGCCTTGGCAATGCCGCCGGCGCCGATGAGGGCGAAGCGAAGTGTGTGGCTCATGGCGTAACCCCCTCGGTACTGCGTGCGACTTCTTGGATCCGATCGCCGATGTGATCGACGTCGTCGTCGCCGAGCCGTTCGTTCCAGGGCAGCACGAGCACGGACGACAGGAACTCGAACGTTCCGGGGAACCGCGACGACGCGTAGTCGAGGGCCTCGGGACGGGCGAGCGTGAACGGGAACCCGCTGTCCCCGAACGTTCGACGCTCTGCGATGACCGCGGTCTGGAACGCGGGCTTCTTGACGTACCGCGGTGTCGACGCGATCCCTTGGGCTCGCAGCTCGCCCGCGAACCCGTCCGGGCCCTCGGGGAAACGACCCGTGTCGACGTGCAGCGCATATCGCCAGTAGGTGTGCTCGTCGCCGGACGCGACCCGCGGCGCGTCGACGCCTTCGAGCTCGTCGACCCGTTTGGTCAGCCGCGCTGCCGCGCCGATGCGAGCACCGACGACCGACTCGAGCTTGTCGATCTGCGCCCGGCCCACGGCGCCCTGCAACTCGCTCATGCGACTGTTCAGCGCGAGGAACTCGTGGTCGGGATCCTGCTCACCGTACGGCCATGCCTTGTTCACGAAGAGCCGGATGCGGCGAGCGAGCCCGTCGTCGTCGGTTGCCACCAGGCCGCCCTCACCCGTCGTCACGTGCTTGCCCTGCTGGAGACTGAAGCACGAGACGGCGCCCATGGTGCCGACCAACTGCCCCTGACTCCGCGCCAGGTAGGCCTGGCAGCAGTCCTCGATCACCGGGATGCCTCGCCGGCGCGCGAGGCGTGTGATCGCAGGCATATCGGCGGGGTTGCCGAACAAATGCGTGGCGATGATGACACGGGTTCGGTCGCTGATCCGGTCCTCGATCGCCGATCCCGTGACGTTACCCGTCCGCGCATCGACATCCGTGAATACCGGGACCGCGCTCTGGTACACGATGGGCGCGATCGCCCCCATGTCCGTAATTGGCGTCGTGATCACCTCGTCCCCCGGCTCGGGGTCGAGGGCGGCGATGGCCGCGTGCACCGCGGCCGTTCCCGACGACGTGGCGACAACGTGGCGGACGCCCAGGATCTCTGCGAACCGCTGTTCGAGCGCCGCGACCCAGGGCCCTCGAGTGCTGGTGAGGACACCGCTCTCGAGGACGTCGCGCACTGCCGCGATCTCGGATTCACCGAGCGTGCGGCCGGACGCGTCCTGATCGGACGGCACCGCCTGGCGACCCGTTTCACTCATCGTCGTAACATGCGCTCCGGCAACGGGGTCGCGCGTCGAACTCGGGATTGACCATCCATCCCCGGGCGCGCCTGTCGATGCAGGGTAGTTGGTGGCGCGCCGGTTCGTACAAGCCGCGGGGACGGAGAGAGAACGAGTGAGCGCAGAGCAACGACGCGTCGCGATCGTGTTCGGGACGAGGCCGGAGATCATCAAGCTGGCGGGGATCGCCGGCCTCTTGGGCCCCGAGGGATGCCTCATCCACACCGGTCAGCACGACTCCTTCGAGATGGCGCGGGCCTTCCTCGACGAACTGCAGTTCGGCGGCCCGGACGTGCAGCTC
>JALZAA010000138.1 GCA_030948625.1 Actinomycetota bacterium | reverse complement strand
GCCACGTGATCTTCTTCCCCTCGTGGGGCTCGCGGCCCGCGTACGAGATCGGCACCTCGTAGATGCGGATCCCGCGCCGGAGCACCTTGGCCGTGAACTCGGGCTCGAACTCGAACCGGTTGGCCCGAAGTTGGACGCCGTCGAGCACGTCGCGCTGGAACAGCTTGTAGCAGGTCTCCATGTCGGAGAGCGTGCTGTTGTACAGCACGTTGGTGACGAGGGACAGGAAGCGGTTGCCCACCCAGTGCAGGAACAGCATGTTGCGGCGCTCACCGGTGAAGCGCGACCCGTAGACGACGCGCGCCCGGCCTTTCAGTATCGGTGCGAGGAGCTTGGGCCAGTCTTCGGGGTCGTATTCGAGGTCGGCGTCCTGCACGAGCACGACGTCTCCCGTCGAGTTCTCGAGTCCGGTGCGGATCGCCGCGCCCTTCCCTCGGTTGACGCCGTGCTTCACGATGTGGACGGTGCTGTCGGCGAGCTGGGTCAGCACGTCGCGCGTACCGTCGTCGCTGCCGTCGTCCACCACGACGATCTCGCGATCGACCGGCAGGTCGACCGACCGCATCCGGCGCACGATCTCGGCGACGGTGTTGCGCTCGTTGAAGACCGGGACGATGACCGACAGCTTGTCGATTCGGACGGGAGATCCCGCTCCGTGGTTAGGGCCGCCCTCGCTCACGTTCCCTCCGGAACCAGTCGTAGGTGCGGGCGAGACCTTCGCGGAGCTCGACCTCCGGACGCCAGCCGAGGACCCGGGTCGCCAGGGAGATGTCGGGCCGCCGCCGGGTCGGGTCGTCCACGGGCAACGGCTCGAAGACGATCTCCGACGACGATCCCGTGAGCTCCAGCACGAGCTCGGCGAGCTGCAGCACGGTGAACTCGTCGGGGTTGCCGATGTTCATCGGGCCCGTCCAGTCCGACTCGAGCAGGGCGAGGATGCCGCGCACCTCGTCGTCGACGTAGCAGTACGACCGCGTCTGGCTGCCGTCGCCGTAGACGGTCAGCGGCTTCCCGTCGATGGCCTGCACCAGGAAGTTCGACACCACGCGGCCGTCGCCGGGGCGGAGACAGGGGCCGAAGGTGTTGAAGATGCGCACGATCTTCACGTCGAGGCCGTGCACGCGGTGGTAGGCCATCGCCATCGACTCGGCGAAACGCTTCGCCTCGTCGTAGACGCCGCGGGGTCCGACGGGGTTCACGTGGCCCCAGTACTCCTCGTGCTGCGGATGGACCTCCGGGTCTCCGTAAACCTCGCTGGTGGACGCGAGCAGATGGCGGGCGCCGGTTGCCAAGGCCAAGCCCAGCGTGTTGTGGGTCCCGAGTGACCCCACTTTGAGCGTCTTGATCGGGTACTCGAGGTAGTCGCGTGGGCTCGCCGGGCTCGCGAAGTGCAGGACGGCGTCGACCGGGCCGTCGACGGCCACGAACTCGCTGACGTCGTGCTCCTTCAGCTCGAAGGCCGGTTTCGCGAGGAGGTCGTCGACGTTGTCGACCCGACCGGTCAGGAGGCTGTCGATCGCGAGGACCTGCCACCCGCGCTCGACGAGGGCGCGGCACAGATGCGAGCCGAGAAAACCGGCGCCACCGGTCACGACGGCGCGGGGCATCAGCGTCCGAGGGCCTGGTACGAGAACCCGCGTTTGCGCATCGCGGCCGGGTCGAGCAGGTTGCGCGCGTCGACGATGCGGCTGACGCGCATCAACTCGGCCACCCGGTCGAAATCGAGCCACCGGAACTCGTCCCACTCGGTCAGCACCACGAGGACGTCGGCGTCCGTGCACGCCTCGTACGCGTCGGCGACCACATCGAGGGCGGGCATCCGCGCGCGGGCGTGCTCGCTCGCGACGGGGTCGTACGCCCGGACCCGCGCGCCCTCTGCCGTGAGGCTCGACGCCACGGCCAGCGCGGGCGAATCGCGGACATCGTCGGTGTTGGCCTTGAAGGTGAGCCCCCACAGCGCGACCTGCGCGCCGCGCAGCTCCCCGCCCAACGCCCCGCGGATCTTGTCGACGATGCGCCCGTGTTGCAGCCGGTTCACGTCGGCGACCGCCGCCAACAGCCGGAAGTCGTATCCCGCCTCCCCCGAGCGGTGGATCAGCGCGGCGACGTCCTTCGGGAGGCACGATCCGCCGAAGCCGGGACCCGGGTGCAGGAACTCGAAACCGATGCGAGGGTCGTAGCCGATGCCGAGCGCGACCTCGCGGACGTCGGCGCTGACGGCCTCGCACAGGTTGGCGATCTCGTTGATAAACGAGACCTTCGTGGCCAGGAACGCATTCGACGCGTACTTGATGAGCTCGGCCGAGGCGGCGTCGGTCACGAGAATTGGGGCCTGGAGCCGGCGGTACAGCTCCGAGACCCGCACGGCCACGGCGGTGTCCTGGCAGCCGATGACAACGCGATGGGGCTGGAGGAAGTCGCGTACGGCGTTGCCCTCGCGCAGAAACTCCGGATTCGACGCGACGCCGACCGCGCCGGCCGGCACGCCCGATTCCGCGAGCAGGCGCTCGACCAACGTCGTGGAGCCGACGGGGACCGTCGACTTGTTGATGACGACCGAGCCCGGCTGGAGCACGGACGCGATCTCTCGGACGGCGTCTTCGACTGCAGACAGGTCGGCGCGGCCGTCGTCACCCTGGGGCGTCCCCACGCACAGGAACACGAACTCGGCCGTGCGGGCCGCTTCGGCCCCACCGACCACGAACGCGAGCCGCCGTGATGCGAGCCCCTCGGCCACGAGGGACGGCAGCCCCTCCTCGAGCACGGGCAGCTCGGCCTTCGCCAGCCGAGCGACCTTCTCCGGCACGACGTCCGCGCACACGACGTCGTGCCCGAGATGGGCGAAGCACGCGGCGGTGGTGAGGCCGACGTACCCGCCGCCCACGACGGCGATCGCGCTCATGAGATCTCCCGCCCGCCGGCGGTCAGCATTGCGTCGGGTCGGCGGGCGCGCCGCCCGGCTTGCCGTTGGGGGCCGCGCTGTCGGGCGGCGCCTGCCCCGGTGCGGGCGTGGGCGCGGGCGAGGCCGAGGTCGCGGGAGTGGCGCCGGGCGGCGCCGAGACCGCCTTGAAGTCCTTGCCGAGCACGACCTCGACGTCGGCCTCGACCACGGCGGCGTCTTCGATCGGCTTGCCGACGCCACCGAGGTAGCTCTGCACGAGGGCGGCCTTGTCCTGCGAGCCGGGCCGGTACCGCACCTCCGTCGCCCGCAGCGACGACTTGTTGCCCACGCCGACGGTGACGAAGCCCTGCTTCTTCAGTTCGTCGCCGGTCTTGGCTGCGGCACCACCCTGACCCGACCCGTTGAAGACGCGCACGCGGATGTCCCCCGGCTTCGGCGCTTGCTGCTGACCCGGTGGAGGGCCGAACTGCCGCAGCCGGGCGAGCACCGCGTCGGCTTCGGGCTGCTTCGACTCGAGGACGGATCCGAGACGCCCCGACATCGGGCCCGGCACCGTCGGGAAGGTCGTCATCTCCAGGCTGGTCGGATCGTTCGGGTCGACCTTCCGGAACGACGTGATGAGCTTGTTGATGTCTTCGCGGCTGAGAGCTTCGTCGGCTTTGAGCTTCGGGATCGTCCGGTCGGCGATGTCGAGGGCCGTCCGCGGGCTGTTCACCGATTTCCGGAAAGCCTCGGTCGCGAGCCGCTTCATGAATGTCTGCTGGCGCTCGATTCGGGCCAGGTCGGGCGCGTCTGCCCCCAGCTTCTGCCAGCGCCCGTCGATGTACTCCTCCATGTCGCGCGAGCGCACGTAGGTGAGCGCCTGGTTGCCGCTGAGCGTGTAGCAGGCGGGCTTGAAGTTGAAGGGGATGAACTCGAAGCCGCTCTTCGGGTCTCTCGCCGGCGCCTTGATGTAGACCGGCACACCTCCCATGGCATCCACGATGCCCTCGAAGCTCTGGAAGTCGACTTCGAGGTAGTGGTGAATCGGGATGTTGAAGTTCTGCATCAGGGTGTCGACAACGCGCTGTGGGCCCGCGTTGAACGCGGCGTTGATCTTCGACTGCCCCATGCCGGGAACGTCGACCACCAGGTCACGGGGGAACGAGACGAGGAACCCGGTCTTCGCCTGCGGATCGACGTGGATGACCATGAGAGTGTCCGAGCGTTGACCGGCCTCGTTCCCGTACGCCTGTTGCTCCCCTGGGTCTCCCTGGACGAAGGCTCGCGTGTCGGAGCCGATCAACAAGAAGTTGGCCGGTTGACCCGGGTCGGTGTTCTGGGCCGTTTTGACCTTGACGCGCGGAATCTGGTCCACCTTCCAGTCGAGGTAGAGGTTGACGCCGATCACGCCGCCGAGCACGAGAGGGAACGCCACCGCAAGCGCAACGGCGAAGCGTCCGAACAGGACGCGCACGAACGACCGGCCCAGGTCCACGAACACGTGATGCTACCGGCAGGGGTGCCCGATCCCCTGTCGGCTGCACCCCGATGATGCTTCTGCCGGATGGCTGTGCGTCCCTCGAATACGCACGTCTCAGGCGAGAGCGGCGCCACTACCCTGCCCGCGTGACCCCGGGCGCGCCGCTCACCGCCGCCTCCGTGCTTGCCCATCTGCCGCCCACGGTCGACGCCGTGGCCGTCCGATCCGGGTCCGACGTCGTCATCGCGGTCGAACCGGATGCGGTCGAAGTGGCGTCGGGTCAACACGCGTTCGACGTGCTCGACCGCCTGCCGCGCGGGTGGTGGGCGGGCTTCATGACATACGAGCTCGGCCGGGCCGTCGAGCGTGTTGCGCCGCGCACGTCCGCGGGCGGCGGCGGCGATGTCTGCGTCGAGCCGGCGCTCCCCGACCTCGTGCTGGCCCGGTTCCCGGCCCGCCTCGTCGTCGACGCACGGGCCCGCCGGTGCGAAGTCACCGGCCGGGGCCCAGCGCG
>JALZAA010000343.1 GCA_030948625.1 Actinomycetota bacterium | reverse complement strand
CCGATGACGTTGCCGACGAAATGGATGCCGAGACCGACGAGCCCGCCGACCACCGTGCCGTTGATGCGGATGAACTGCAGGTCGGGGCCGAGCAGGATCTCCAGCTTGCGTGACGTCTCCTCTGCGTCCCACCGAGCGAGGGTGCCGCTCACCAGACCCGCGATCTCGGCGTGGAAGTTCTCGCCGACGTACCGGACGCCCCATTCGACGACGTCATCCACTTTGTCGGCCAGCGCCGGGTCGCTCGCGAGGCGTCGCCCGGCGGCGACGATCGCATCGGCCAGGCGCTGACGCAGCTCCGAGTCGGGATCGGCAGCCTGCGCTCGGAGCGCGGCTTTGACATCCGACCACAGCGACGCGAGCCATTCGCGAAGCTGCGGATGCTCGAGCAGCTCCCGCTTGAGCTCTTCGCCCCGGGCGCGGTACTCGGGTGAGTGCTCCAAGCGCTCGACGACGTCCTTGATCCAGTCATCGAGTCGCGACCGGATCTCGTGCCGAGGGTCGGCGTTGATGGTTTCGAAGAAACCGCAGACGCCGTCGAGAAGGCGGTCGAAGATCCGGTGGTCGATCGCCGTGGGCACCCACCACGGAGACTCCTCTTCGAACCGGGCCCGGAGCGTCTCCCGGTTCTCGTCGAGGAACCGCCCGACCCCGCGCAACACCGCGTCGAGGAGCTCCTGATGGCGGCCCTGCTCGGTCGCGGCTCGTAGCGCCTGACCTGCCAACGGCGCCAGCGGCACGGTCTCGAGGCCGCGGCTCACTTGCTCCTGCATGACGCCCTGCACGTCCTCGTCGCGAAGGGTGTCGGCGAGCTCCACGGCGGCATCGGCCAGGTGTCCGGCGACGGCTTCGGCGTGGGTGCGGTGGGCGAGCCAGTCCCCGAGGCGTCGCGCGATGTTCGACTCGCGGAGGCGCGCGCTCATCGTGTCGGGGCTGAGGAAGTTCTCCTGGACGAACGCGCCGAGGGTCTCCCCGAACTGGTCCTTGCGCTCGACGATGACCGCGGTGTGCGGGATCGGGACACCGAGCGGATGCCTGAACACCGCCGTGACCGCGAACCAGTCCGCGGCTCCGCCCACGAGCGACGCCGCCACCGCCGCCTGGACGTACCCCATCCAGCCCGTGTTGTCGCCGAACACGGTTACGACGACGAACGCGACCGCCATCACGACGAGCAGTCCGGTGGCGCGCCGCTTCATCGTGCGCAGCCGCCGCACTCGCGCCTGCTCCTCGCGCACAGGGGGTGCCGCGGCGCTCTTCGGAGGACTCGTCGGAGGCTGTGCGCCGGCGCCGCGCGTGTCGCCGGTCCGGGTCTCCAAGGAGGTCATGATGACGGCAACGAGCGACGCATGCGTTCGCGTCAGCGGGTCGACGAGCTCGGGACCGCGCGGCGGCTCTTGTGCACGCGAACCACCGTGCCGGCGTCCGACGACCGGATCTGCATGAGGTCGCTGAACTGGTTGGCCAGCCACAGGCCGCGGCCGCCGTCCGAGTCGACAGCGGGGCTCTCGCGGCCGGCGAGCGGTTGGTCGAGATGCCCGCGGTCACGGACTTCGCACATCACGGCGTCTCGGTCGAGCCAGGCGCGCAACACACCCTTGCCGCCGCCGTGGCGGACGCTGTTCGCGACCAGCTCGTGGACGGCGGCCACGAGCTCCACAGTGGGGACGGCGCCGAGCCCACCGGCAACCGCGGCGTCGGCCACGAAGCTGCGGACGAGCGGGAGCGAGCTCAGCCCTTCGAAGCTGAACGTGCGGTACGGCGCTTCCGGCTCGGGCAACGGCGCCGTGACCGGCGCGGCCATGGTTGCGAGGTCGCGGCACGTCGGGCTCACGCGATGATCGTCCCCCTGCCACATGAACGGGTGGCTGCGCCGAGCCTCGTCGATGATCCCGGCGTCGAGGTTCTCGGTGTCGTACGGGCACACCAGCCACCAGGCGGGGGCGCCGTCGAAGGCCACGTTGAGCAGCGATTCGTGGCGCTGGCATTCGACGAGCTCGGCCGGGCTACGCGTCGCGGAGATGGGCTCGCCGATCCCCCGCAATTGCCGGCCGGTGCCGCGGTGCTCGTCGACGAAGGCGCGCCACGCCGGGATGATGCGGGCGGGGTTGTGACCGACGACGGCCATGTCGGTGAAGTGCACACGGTCCGCGTCGCCGTCGAGCGCGGCGCGGAGCCGCTCGATCTTGGCGGCGTCGACGACGACCAGCGTGGCCTCGTCGGCGTCCAGCCCGTCGCGGATGAACGGCAGCGTCCGGTCGACGAACTCGGCCTCGCCTGCGTACAGCAGCGCCTCGTGGCGGAACGACGTGTCGGGCACCGGCGGTGTCATCGTGGTGCTCATTCTGTTGCCTTCGCGGTCGGCGGCGGCGTCACGACGTCATCGCGCCCGATCGGGCGGGGAGCCTCGGAACCCAGCTCAGGGTACCCAGGCGCCGACGGATGAATTCTGTCTCAGCGGTTCGCGGCCAGCGCACCGATCGGGCTCTCGTCGAGGTGCTCGAGCAGGTCGGACGGGTCGCTGTAGATGGCGATGACGCCCTCCTCTTCGAGCTCGGCCCGGCTGAACCCGCCCGTCTCGAGCGCCACGCACGGCAGATGTGCGCGCGCCGCCGCCTGGGCGTCCCATCGCGAGTCGCCCAGCACGAGGGCGCGTTCGCGCCGGAGGTCCGCCTTGGCGAGCGATGCCTCGAACACGTCCGGCTCCGGCTTGGCCTCCTCGACGTCGCTGGCGGTCACGACGACGTCGACGGCGTCGTCGGCGCCGATCTTCGAGCGGAACTCGTCAAGGAGATCCGCCGGCGACGATGTGGCGAGCACGACGGTGAGCCCGCGGCTGTGCATCGCGCGCAATAGCTCGGCCGCGTTGTCGAACGGGTAGACCTCCGGCAGCAGCTCGTCGAAGTGCGCGCGCCAGGACTTGGCGATGGCGTCGTCACTGCGGCCGATCAGGGTGTCCAACAGCTGCGGTCCCCCCATACCGATGAGACGATGGATCGCCGCGAGGCGCGCGTTGGACCCGTGGTCCCGAAGCGCTCGTGACCACGCGATCGTGTGGTGATAGTTGCTGTCGACGAGCGTGCCGTCGACGTCGACGAGGACTCCGGCACCGGCCATTCGCTCGGGCTACCCACCTGCAGCCGGCGACGAACTCCGCGTGCGCTCCTCCCATAGCTCGGCCAGCGTCGCCAGCATCTCGTCGCCGACGGCGAAGCCGCCGAGGTGGCTCTCGCCGTGGCGGACGTGCAGCTGCACGTCGGACAGCAGCGCCGTGGTGCGTTCCGCCTGCTCGAGGGACACGAACGGGTCGGCGTCGCCGTGCCACCATCGCACGGGCACGTGCACGTCGGCGACGCGGAAGCCCCACGGCCGACCGACGAGCACGAGGTCGTTGACGAACGCCTGGAACTGGTGCCGGCCCCCGGTGGTGAGATCGTCGACGAACATCGCCTCGATCGCGGGATCGTCGAGGACCTTGTCGTCGCCGTGCGGCAGCAGCCGCGTGTACGCGTGGTACAGCACGTGCCCGAGCGGCTTCGACAGGCGGATGAAGCTCCACAGGCCGCGCCCGAGCGGGATGCGGAACGCGGAGAGCAGCCGGTTGAACGGGCGGGTGAGCGACACGATCCCGGTGTGTGCAGCGGCCTCTTCGCCGGTCGTGGGGACGAGCCCGCCGAGGATGCCGACCGCGACGACCCGGTCGGGCATCTCGTGCGCGCACGCCAGCGCGTACGGGCCGCCGCCGGACAAGGCGAGGATGACGAAGCGTTCGTGGCCGAGGTGATCGGCGACGATCGCGATGTCGGCGGCCGCGTCGCGCAGCTGGCGGTAGGCGTGGTCGCTCGACACTCCGACGCCGGCGCGCTCGATGCACACGAGCCGCAGGCCGAGGCGATCGGCGGCGGCGCGAGCCCCGGGCGGCACCTGCCGGCGGGCGCCGGGCGTGCCGTGGAACCACAACACGAGCGGCCCGTGCGGGTCGCCGTACTCGGCGTAGCCCAGGCGCCGTCCGTCGGGTAGCGGCACCGTGCCTTCGAGACGGGGTAGCGCGGCGGGCGGGGCGCCGAACACGCGCAGATCGAACATGATCAGCGGCCGAGCATCGCCCGCGCGAGAGCGGGGACCGTCGACGGGCCCTTCTTGGGCTCGAAGCGGTCGGACGCATCGGTCAGCAGCGCGGCGTCGTCGTTCGACAGCTCGAGCTCGGCGGCAGCGACGTTCGACTCGAGCTGCGCGACGCTGCTCGCGCCGGGAATCGCCACGACGTTGGGCCGGCGAATGACCCATGCCAGCGCCACCTGCGCCGGGGTTGCCTCGTGCTTCTTGGCCACCTGGCGCAGCGCGTTGAGCAGCTCGCCGGCGCGGGCAACGTTCTCGGGCAGGAACAGCGCGTTCCCGCGCCGTACCCAACCCTTGGGGGGCGATGTGCCGTCGTAGCGACCGGACAGCAGCCCCTGCGCGAGCGGGCTGTACGCGATGACGACACGACCGGCGCGCTGCGCGTACGGGAGCAGGTCGTGCTCGGGCTTGCGCTGCACGAGCGAGTACTGAACCTGGTTCGAGATCACGGGCCGGCCCAACCGGCGCTCGGCGTCTTCCCAGCGTGCGAGCGGGAAGTTGCTCACGCCGGCGTAGCGGACGAGCCCGGCGTCGATGACGCGGCGCATGCCGTCCATCGTGGGGCCGTTGGGCACGATCGGGTTGGGCCAGTGCACCTGGTACAGATCGATGGTGTCGACGCCGAGGCGGCGGGCACTGGCGCGCGCCCGCTGCTCGACCACGGGCGCGAGCGGCATCACCGGGAACAGCTTCGTTGCCAGGAAGACCTCGTCGCGCCGGCCGCGGATGGCCTCGCCCACGATCCGCTCAGAGCGGCCGTAGGCGTAGATCTCGGCCGTGTCGACGAGGTTGACGCCGAGATCGAGGGCCCGGTTCACGATGGCGTGCGCCTCCGTGCGGGCGTAGTCCTCGCCGTACCCCCAGTCGCTCGAGCCGAACTGCCAGCAGCCGAGCCCGATCACGGAGACGCGGGCACCTTCCACCTCCACGAAGCGCATCCGGTCATGCTGCCCCACCGCGGCGCCGGTCACACAGGGGTGGTCGGTTGACTCAGCCGAGCAGTACTCCCCCGCCCCCGGGC
>JALZAA010000328.1 GCA_030948625.1 Actinomycetota bacterium | reverse complement strand
GCTTCGGCGACGACCGAGCCCAGGATCTGCGTCCTGCTCGCGCCCAGGGCTCGCAGCATCCCCAGCTCGCGTGTGCGCTGCGCGATGAGGATCGTGAACGTGTTGAAGATGATGAACGAGCCGACCACCAACCCGACTGCGGCAAATCCGACGAGCGCGCTGCGGAGATTGCCGACGCCCTGGCGCACCGGTTCCGCCCGCTCTTCGGCCAGCGCGCTGGCAGGCACGACCTCGTACCCAGGGCCGACCGCGGCCGTGATACGGCTCGACAGCTCCCGCTGCGTCACGCCTGGATCGGTTGTCACGTTGATCGCGTCGAGCACCCCAGGCGTCGCAAGCACGCGCTGCGAGGTCCGGAGATCGAACGCAGCGACGGTCACTCCACCGAGATCGGCCTGCCCCTTCAGCCCGAAGACCCCCGCGATCGTGAACCTCTCGGCCGG
Source organism: Actinomycetota bacterium (assembly GCA_030948625.1). Lineage (GTDB taxonomy): Bacteria > Actinomycetota > Acidimicrobiia > IMCC26256 > JACDBD01 > JALZAA01. The sequence continues at coordinate 15,239 of JALZAA010000328.1, read as the reverse complement.
CCCTTGGAGCAGGACGCGGACGCGGTCGCCGACCCTGAGCCCGTGCTCACGGGCGGTGCCCTCGTCGATGAGCACCTCTCCGTCGCCTCGTGGAGGATGGCTCTTGCCGTCGTGGGCGAGCTGGAGTGGACCGACGCCAGACTCCGGCCACGTCAGGCCGAACGTCGGCGCGAGGCCGTTCTGGATGGACTTGCCGTTGCGATCGACGAATTGGGCGTACCCGAACGCGGTGCCGTCGGCCGTCGCCACACCGTTGACACCACGGACCGCATCGAGTGCCGAGTCGGGAATGCGGGTCCGCTGCGTCCCGCCTCCCGTGTAGGGGTCGCGCGAGCGAACGACAAGGTCGATATCAGTGACGGTGCGCTGGAAGATCAGGTCGAACGATCGCTCCATGGTGTCGGTCAAGATGAACGTGCCGCTCACGAACGCCACGCCGAGCAGTACGGCCAGCGTGGTCAGCGTCAGTCGCAGCTTGCGCGCCAGCACTCCCTTGATCGTCGCGTTCCCGATCGCGAGCAACCTCGATCGGCGCCTGAACCGCCGACGCGACGGACCGCGGTACGTCGCTACCATTCGCATTCCCACAGGAGGAGCGCATGGGACTGCTTGACGGGCGGAGGGCCATCGTGACCGGGGGCGGCTCGGGCATCGGACGCGCGACGTGTCAGCGCATGCGCGAGGAAGGTGCCAGCGTCGCCGTCGTCGACATCAACGAGGAAGCCGCGAAACAAGTTGCGAAGGAGGTCGATGGCCACGCGTATGCCGTCGACGTGACCGACTACGACGCGCTCCAGCGTGCGGTGGATGACGCGGCAGCCAAGCTCGGGGGCCTCAGCACGGTCTTCAACAATGCGGGTGGGAGCAGCTTGTCGCACGTGCACGATTGGCCTGTCGAGGAGTGGAACCGCATCGTCGCCCTCAACCTCGGCGGCGTGTTCCACGGCATGAAAGCGACGGTACCGCACCTCTTGGCGAATGGTGGTGGCAGCATCGTCAGTACGGCGTCGATCAGCGGCACCCGCCCTTCTGCGGGCGAGGCGCCCTACTCGGCAGCGAAGGCCGGCATCGTTGCCCTGACGGCCAACGCCGCGCACGAATACGCACCCGCCGTCCGGGTGAACTCGGTGTCGCCCGGGATGATCCATACGGGATTGACCGACGTGCTGCTCGCCATGGACGGGATCGTCGACGACATGGAAGCCAAGACACCGCTCGGGCGCATCGGCACATCCGAGGACATCGCCGACGTGGTCGTGTTCTTGAGCTCGGACCTGGCGCGCTTCGTCACCGGGCAGAACATCGTCGTCGACGGCGGGATGACCCTCCACGGCGCGGGCGTCGACGGGCTCCTCGAGCGATTCCGCCCCTTCCTGCAGGATCAGGCCTGAAAAATCATTTCAGTTCGGGACGCCCCATGCCGATGACCCGGTATGCGTACCGCTCGACTCTCCATACTCTTTGCCGCCATCGCGCTCGTCGCGGCGCTCGCCGCGTGTGCGCCCTTCAAATCCGGCCCCGGCGCCCCGCCACTGCCCTTCGGCGCTGCGCAACCGCAGGCTCAAGAGCTCTATTACATGGTGAACAACGACCGCGGCTTCTGGGGGCTCCCTCCCGTCGGATGGAACGACCAGCTCGGCGGCCTCGCCCAGGGCTGGAGCGAGTCCATGGCCGGAAGCGGAAGCATGTCGCATCAGAACCTCAACGCCATCCTGAACAGCCCGGGGTACGAGCAATTCTCGGGACTGGGCGAGAACGTGATCGCCGGCGGGTGCGGGATCAGCGCGGCGCAAATGCATCAAGCGTGGATGGCATCGGACCTCCACCGCGCGAACATCCTCGGCAACTTCAACGCGATCGGGATCGGCGTCGCGTGCAACGGGAGCAACGTCTACGCCACGGAGGACTTCGGGCGCTGACCCACGGGCAATCCCCTCGCGCCTCAGGAACGTAAGTTCCAGGGAGGAAGCGAGGAGGAGCTCGTGAAGGGTCCGTTCGGTCGCGGCGTCGCCATGTGGACGGCAACGGCGGCCATGACCGTCGCGCTCGCCGTCGCGTTCGGTGCCTGCAGCGGCGGCTCCTCGGACCGCACGACCAAGGCGCAACCGAAGGCACGCGAGGACTTCCCGGCGCAGGCGACCGACTTCCAGAATCTCCACACGATGACGAAGGTTCGGGGCTTCTATATCGACAACCGCCTCGGACACCTCGACGAGGCCTTGGCCGTCGCCAACTCACCGCAAGGCGGCACGTATCCGGTCGGCACCATCGTCCAGCTCGTTCCGCAGGAGGCGATGGTGAAGCGTGAACGGGGCTTCAGTCCGGCGACGCGCGACTGGGAGTTCTTCTTCTTGTCCGTCTCGCCCTCCGGCACCGAGATCCAAACGCGGGGCGCGGCGGAAGTCGTGAACCGCTTCGGCGGCAGTTGCGCCAGCTGTCACCAGGGGGCCGAGGCCCGCTTCGACGGCGTCTGCGAGAAGGACCACGGGTGCGCGCCATTGCCCATCGGCGACGACGTGATCCTCGCCGTCCAGGAAGGCGACCCTCGGCCGCTCAAGTGAGACCTTGGGCTACGCACGCCCGCGCGCCGACAGCACTGCCAGCACGACCACCGCGACGACGGCGCCCGCGATGGCACCGGTCCACAGCCCGTACACGATGTTGTCGGCGAACGCGTTGCCCTTCGCGGTACCGAGGATCAACGAACCCACCACGAACCCGATGAGAACGTAGACACCGATGCGCAGTGCTCGTTTCCACATACGCAGGACGCTACCCACCCGGCGCCCGCGATGGGTGGGTCGAACCCCTTGCGATTCTCGAAACTCAGTCCGAGTAGACCAACGCGATGCCGGCTTCGGCGCTGAGCGCGCGGAAGGTCATGCTCTCTTCGAGGTACAAGCGGACACTGTCGGCATCGTGGCCGACGTACCCGATGGAGAAGTCTTGTCCGCACGTGAGCTGGAAGTCACCGCCACGCAAGCTGACGACGATCGCGCCGTCGACCCCCGGGGCCCAGACAACCGGACCGCCGAGAATGAGACGGATGTGCTCGAGCACGGGGTAGCCGCCGTGCTCCGTCGTCTCGATGACGCCCGTGTAACACCGGGGCCCGAGCGCGATGGTGAACGGACCGCTGATACCCGCGGCTTGCAGCGTCGCGACCGCTCGAGCGACCGTGCCCGGGTACTCGTTGTAGTTGTCGGCGATCACCACGGGCGCGTGGGGTGAGCTCTCGCTGATCCCGCGGATTCCTGCCGCGTCGTACCCGTGGAACACCGCGCCGTCCTCGGCGATGGCGGCCTGCCGGGCCGCGTCGATGACCACCTGCAGGTCGTAGTCGAGGGAACCTCGATCGATGGCTTCGAGCTCCCGGCGCGACAGCTCGAACGGCGTGCGGAGCTCGGCGAGCGGCTGCAATTGCCGGATCGCCGCGTCGACACCGGCGGAGGGAGCCGCGCCGAGCGGGTCGACGCGTCCGAGCGTCTCGGCCGAGTGCGTCCAGCCGTGCGGACCCGAGAAATCGACGACCTTGCGGGCGGCAAGGAAGTGGCGCAGCGTGCGCGAAGCCTCCTGGTCGATCGCCTCCCAGCCCTCGCCGGAGATCGGAGCAAGCTCGCGCAACAGGTGGTTCATGGCGTCACCTCCACGCGAAGACTGCCGATGCCGAGCGATCCGCCATCGCCGTCGGACTGCTCCCCCGCAACCGCCTCGAGCGCTCGTTCGGTGATCGAACCCTCGGTGAACAGATACCTGCGCAGCTCTTCGTCGAGCGCCGGGTCGTGGCGGCGCAACCACTCGAGCGCCATCGCCGCATGCTCCTTCTCGTCGTCCCGGTTGTGCTCGAGGACCCCCCGGAGCGCGTCGTCGTCGGAGGCCTTGGCCCGCTGGTCGTACCAGTCGATCGCTTCGAGCTCCTCCATGATCGACACGATCGCTCGATGGCGATCGATCGTCTCGGGACCCAGCCGCTCTGGCGACTCGTGCAGGGTTGCGCTCGACCCGGCCATGTATCACTCCTCTGATTCAGCTGACTTCGCCGATTCTTTCCCGCTGCTCGACCCGGCAACCTAGCTGCCGACCTGTGCCGCCACGTATTTGACCTCGACGTACTCGTTGATGCCCTCGTGGCCACCCTCACGGCCGAACCCGGACTGCTTCACTCCTCCGAACGGTCCCGCCGGATTCGAGACCAGACCGCGGTTCAACCCCACCATCCCGGTCTCCAGGCCTTCGATGACCCGGAACGCGCGGTCGAGATCCCGTGTGTACGCGTACGACACCAGCCCGTACTCGGTGTCGTTCGCGGCACGCAGCGCCTCGTCGTCGGTCGCGAACGTCGTGACCGGCGCGACCGGTCCGAAGACCTCCTCTTTGAGCACGCGCGCGTCGGGCGGGACGTCTCGAAGCACCGTCGGCGCGTAGAAGTAGCCGGGACCGTCGAGCGGCTCGCCGCCCACGAGCGGCTTGGCGCCTCTCCGCCGAGCGTCTTCCACCAGCTCGGTGACCTTCTGGCGCGCCTTCGGCTCGATGAGCGGGCCCACCTGCACGCCGGGCTCCGTGCCGCGGCCGACGCGCATGCTGCCGATCCGCTCGGCGAGCCGGGCGGCGAACTCCTCGCCGATGGACTCGTGCACGTGGAAGCGGTTCGCGGCCGTGCATGCCTCGCCGATGTTCCTCATCTTGGCGATCACCGCGCCTTCGACGGCCGCGTCGAGATCGGCGTCCTCGAAGACGAGGAACGGCGCGTTGCCGCCCAGCTCCATGGAGACCCGCAGCACTTGCTTCGCCGACGCCGCGATCAGTTGCTTCCCGACCTCGGTCGATCCCGTGAACGACAGCTTCCGAAGGCGCGGGTCCTCGAACAGTGGACCGGTGGTGGCGCCGGAGCTGGTCGTGGTCACGATGTTGAGCACGCCGGGTGGCAGGCCGGCCTCGGTGAGGGTCTGGGCGAGCGCCAGCATCGACAGCGGGGTGAGCGCGGCCGGCTTGATCACCATCGTGCACCCCGCCGCGACCGCGGGCCCGATCTTGCGGGTCCCCATCGCGGTCGGGAAGTTCCAAGGCGTGATGAACAGACAGGGGCCGACGGCCTGGCGCATGACGAGGATCCGACCACTGCCGCCGGGCTCGACGGTGTAGCGACCGTCGATGCGCGCGGCCTGCTCGGAGAACCAGCGGAAGAACTCGGCTGCGTACACGATCTCGCCGCGCGACTCGCTCACCGGCTTGCCCATCTCCAGGGTCATCAGCAGCGCGAGGTCGTCGGCACGCTCCATGAGCAACTCGTAGGTGCGACGCAATATCTCGCCGCGCTCGCGTGGCGGATGCGCAGCCCACGACTCCTGGCTGGCTGCGGCCGCGTCGAGGGCCGCGAGCGCGTCGCCGGCGTCAGCGTCGGCGATCTCGCACAACGGCTGGGCCGTCGCGGGGTCCTCCACGGCGAACGTCTTGCCCGACGACGCCGGTCGCCACTCGCCTCCGATGAAGAGCTGCTTGGGCACCGCATCGATCACGGCCTGCTCGCGCGGATTACTCGTCATCAGCCGTCGTCTCCTCTGTCCGGACACGCTGGGCGCATCGCCTCATTGGTCCACCGCGTACAGGTGCCATCGATCAGGGACGCCCTTGAGCTCGTGTTCACCGCGGTCGCTGAAGGTGATACCCGACCCGGCGACGAGGTCCACCACGGTGCGCGAGGTCAGCACCTCGCCGGCGCCGGCGCTCCCGCACACCCGTTCCCCGATGTGGACCGCAAGGCCGCCGATGTCGTCTCCCATCCGCTCGACTTCACCCGTGTGCAGCCCGACACGAACATCGAGGCTCAGTTGCCGTGCGCCGTCGCGAATGGCTTGCGCGCAGCGGATCGCCCGCGCCGGACCGTCAAACGTGGCGAGCAGCCCGTCGCCGATCGTCTTGATCTCGCGCCCGGCGAATCGCTCGAGCTGGCGGCGGATCATCGCGTAGTAGCCGTCGAGGACGTCGTGCCAGCGACCGTCGCCGAGCTCGCTCACGAGATCTGTGGAGCGCACGATGTCGCAGAACATGATCGTCGCCAGGACCCGGTCGGACTCGACGCGCCGCATGCCGGTGAGGAACTCCTCGATCTCGGTCACGATCGCGTCGCTGTCGCCGACGTAGGGCAGGTGCTCGACGCCCGGAAGCTCGACGTAGCGCGCGCCGGGGATGTGCTCGGCCAGATAGCGGCCATGACCGACGAGGGACGCTTGATTGTCCTTGCGGTGGACGACGAGAGTGGGGACCTGGATCACGGGCAGCACCGGCCGAAGGTCGCTCTCGAAGCGGGTACGGGTCAGCGCCTTTGCGGTCGCCGGGCTCGCACCACGGTTCCCGGCCCGCTGCCACCACTGCCGGAACCGGGGGTCTGACGCCACGCTCGGGACGAACACCTCGAGGTCCGCGAATGATCCCTCGCTGCCGTCGTCCGGCATCACCGACTCGGCAAACCGCTCGACAAGGTGGGCCGGGAGGCCCTGGGGATAGTCGACGTCACGCACCAGGCGTGGATACGCATTGAGCAAGATCAACGCGGAGATACGGGTGGGGTGCGTCGCCGCGGTGAGCATCGCGACCAGCGCGCCCTCGTCGACGCCGCACAGAGCGGCGCGCTCCGATCCTGCCGCGTCCAAGACCGCCAGCGCGTCACCCACCCATTGCTCGAGCGACGGCGGTGCCGACGGGTCGATGGGATCCGACAGGCCCACGCCCTTCAGGTCCATCCGGATCAGCCGGCTGAACGACGCCAGGTCGCGGTGGAAACGCGCGAACCCGGGTTCGTCGTCGATCGAGTCGATCGAGATGGTCCCCGACGACAGGTACAGCAGGTCCGGCCCATCCTCTCCGAGGACCTGATACGCGATATGCGCGTCGCCGCTTCTCGCGTATCGAGTCTCCGCTTCCACAGGTCGAGCGTTCCCGCTCCGACCAGGTCGGTCAAGCCGGCTCAGGTGACCTCGCTCGCGCGCCGCTCGAGAAGCTCGAAGAGCGCGGCTCGCTCCCCCTCCACGCCTTCGAACACGCGGTCGGCGGCCCGCACGAACTCCCATCTAGCGACGAGCGCGGCGTCGATCGGCCGGATTCGCCGGTACGCGCGCAGGTACAGGCGGACAAATGCACCGCGCCCACGTGTCTGCAAGCGCTGCAGGAGTGACGGCATGTGCTCCTGCACGGCCGCGACTCGCAGGAGCACGCAGGAGCGGGCGATGTCGCCCGCCGGGTCGCCTCGTGTCGCGTCGGTCCAGTCGATCACGGCCGGACCCTGCCGCCCGAGCAGGACGTTGCCGGGATGGAAGTCGCCATGGCATAAGCGGTCACCGTCGGGCAACGACTCCAGTGTCGTCAGCGCGAGCGTCGCGAGCTCTGCCGGAAGGTCACGCGCCCGTTCGATCTTGGCGCGTGCAACCCCGCGCAAGGGCGGTAAGTCGGTTGGGGCCACGACCTCGTGCATACGCGCATGCGCCTGGCCGACGATGCGAGCAACCCGGGGCACCGCCCATGGGCGCTTTCCCATCAGCGTGATGAGGTCCGGCCCGTCGACGCGGTCCATGATGAGGCCGGCGCGACCGTCCTCGAGCTGGGTGCCGTGCACTCTCGGGACGTCGACTCCGCCGTCGGCGGCGAAACGCATCGCCGCTTCCTCCCGCCGCACACGTTGCAGGTCGCCATCAGCGCGGAGCAAGCGGAGCACGGTGTCGTCGTCCCACGCGAAGATCTCGGCCTCGCGGCCCTGCCCGACCCGAGTGCGACCGGCGATTCGATCGCGCTCGGGCACGCGGCTACGGCTCGCAGATGACGAGCGGGATGTCGCGATCCGTGCGCCGCTGGTACTGGCCGTAGCCGCGATACGCCTCCACGACCCGCGGCCAGAGTTCGGCTTTCTCCTCCGGTGACGCCACGCGCGCCCGCATCGGGCGCGTCGTGCCGTTCATCGTGATCTCGACGTCGGGGTTGTCGCGCAAGTTGAGGAACCACTGCGGATGGCGGTCGTCACCGCCGTACGAGGCGACCACCACGATTGCGTCGCCGTCCTGCACCGGAGAGGTGAGCATCGTCGTTCGCTTCTTGCCGCTCTTGCGCCCCGTGGTGGTCAAGGCGAGCACCGGCATGCCGAATCCACGATTGGCGAACCGCCCGTTGGTCAACCGGAACACCGCCTCGTGGAAGCGTGTGACCAACCGAGCCCCGATGTCCTTGGCGTTCGCCACACAGCCTCCCCTCGGTCGCCGTCGTCGCGGACCCTAGCCCCGCGGCTCGAGTACGAACTGCAGCTCCGTGACCCAGGTGTCCGGATCGCCATCGCAGTCGAGGTACATCTCGCGCGAGTACCCGTCGACGCGCTCTCCCGTTTGCTCCGCCCACAGGAGCAGCGCCTCGTATCCGCGTTCCACGCGGCTCATGTCGCCCCGATGGATGGTGGCAACGGCCCTCGGCACGGCAGGAAGGTCGAGAACATCGACGTCGGACGCCGAGACGCCTTGGGCGCCGATGGGTACGGCGGCGAACACGTCGATCGGCGCGTCGACGTCGCCGCTGTCGTAATACAGCGCGACCGGAGGCCCGACCGCTGCGACTTCCACACGCGCGAGCCGCGCGTGGAGGTCGGCGAAGAGGCGGCCGAAGATCGGTCCGAGCGTCTCGTTGCCGAACGCGGGCGAGCGCGCCCGCAGGCCGGCAAGACGCAGACGCTCGAGCGGCTTGACCACGACGTCGTACACGCTCGAACTGTGCTCCTCTTCTATCTGCTGCAGACGCGCCTCGACGCGGGCGAGACGCTCGGCCTCGGCGGCGATTCGGCCACTCGCTTCGGCCCGTCGCAGGCGGAGCATGCCGCGCAACTCGTCGAGCGAGACCTCCTCGTCGATGATCGGCTGGATCTCGCCCAGCGAGAACCCGAGGTCACGTAACGCCAGGATGCGATGCAGGCGCGCCAGCTGCTGCGCCGAGTACCAGCGGTACCCCGTGCGGTCGTCCACCTGCGCCGGGGCCAGCAGGCCGATCTCGTCGTAGTGGTGCAGCGTCCGCACCGACACTTGGGCCAGACGGGCGAACGCCCCTGTGCTGAACACGGCGTCCAGACTTGCACTCGACGGGTGGCGTCAGCGGCTTGACCCTCCCGCGGCGTGAGGCTTCATGCTGGGAGTCATGACCCAGACAGCGAGGAAACCGACCGTGCACGACGACGAGCTGGCGTACTACGAGAAGCCCGGTCCGATGACGACGGTCGACCTGTCGCCGGGCGCGGCCGAGGGACTGCCCGCAGATCCACTCGGACTCTGCGGGGTGGCCCGGGGCGTGATCGTCCACGAGTTCCTGGCGTCATCTCTCTACGGCGTGGAGATCCCGCCGGCACGTGCCGACGAGGTCGAGACCCGCCAGGCCTGGGCCATCGTCGAGAGCATCGAGCGCCTCGACCGCCGGCCGCTCGCCGAAGCGCGGCCGCCCGAACGGCGCATGTTCGGCAACTGCCGGCAGTTCTCGACGCTGACGTGCGCCTTGCTCCGCCGAGGCGGCATCCCGGCGCGCGCCCGCTGCGGGTTCGCCACGTACTTCGACCCCGACAAGTACATCGACCATTGGGTTGTCGAGCTCTGGGACCCGGGTCGCGACGGCTGGCGGCGAGTCGACAGCCAGCTCGACGATGCGCAGCACGAGGCGATGTCGATCGACTTCGACGCCACGGACGTCCCGCGCGACAGGTTCCTGGCCGGAGGCGAGGCCTGGCAATTGTGCCGGGACGGACGTGCCGATCCCGAGCGCTTCGGAATCTTGGATTTCTGGGGAGCGATGATGATCCGCGGCAACGCCGTGCGCGACCTCGCCGCCCTCAACAAGATGGAGCTCCTGCCCTGGGACGGCTGGGGTCTGATGGAACGCGCCGCCGAGCTCGGTGACGACGTGGTCGACCGCCTCACCGATGCAGTTGCCGACACCACCATCGCCGGCGAGTGGAGCGACCTGCGGCGTCTCTACGAGGAAAACGACCTGCTGCGCGTGCCACCGACGATTGTCAGCTATCGGGCCGGCTCAGCCGTCAGGTTCTAGGAATCGGCGGGCCGCAACAGCATCTCCTGCGCGACTGATGCTGCGATACGACGATCGGCGCCGTAGATCGACCCTCGGAGCAGGCCACGTCCACCCGTGTTGACGAGCGAGTGCACGTCGTAGAACAACCAGTCGTCGGCGCGCACCGGCCGGTGGAACCAAGCCGCGTGGTCGACGCTGATCATCCCCGTGACGTCGCCTTCGAGGTGGAGCGGCCGGCCGCCCGTCCCGGTCATGTCGGTGAGGAAGGCAATGAGCGCCTCGTGCACGTTCGGATCGCCCGGAAGGTGGGCGGCGATGCGGAACCACGCGCGCCGGGTCGAGGCTCGCGTGCCGTCGGCTCGCGGCGGGGTGGGCCCCACCTCGGCGACCTCCCACGGGCCCGGCCCCACTGTCACGGGGAGCTCGTCGGGCGCGGGAACGTCGTCGTCCATCGGCAGCTCGTACTCGTATCCCTCCGTGTCGGCGGTGAACGAGCACATCATCCAGAACACCGGGCTGCCCGCCTGAGTGGTCTCGATGTGCCGAATCGCGAACGAACGTCCCTCACGGATCGGGATCACCCGGTACGACAGCGGCTGCCCGGCCACCACGGGGCGAAGGAAGTACCCGTGGAGCGAATGGAGCCGCCGGCCTTCGGGCGCGGCACGGGTGGCAGCGTGCACCGACTGCGAGAGGACGAAGCCGCCGAAGAGCCGATCACCGAACCAGAACGGCGCATCTCCGACCCACCCGTCGCCGTCCGGTCGGACGCTCACGAACTCGATCGTCTCGGCGATGACCGCTTCGGCGTCGAACTCCGGGGTGGTCACGCGCCGGAGCGTAGGGCTCGGCCGGGCCCGGCGAGGGTGGATTCACCGAGCCCGGCACGAGCGTGGTGGACCGGTCTTTGGGTCAGCGCGGGGCGGGGGTGGACTCCGCTGTCGGCGCTTCGCTGCCTTCGTTGGCTGCGTCAGCCTTGTCAGCCTTGTCAGCCTTGTCGGTTTCCTTGCCGTCCTTCTCTTCCTTGTCACCCTTCTCGTGGACGTCGCCGGGTCCGTCCTGGGCGTCGGGCTGGTCGCCCTGCTCGACCTGCGTGCCGCCGGCGGGTGGGTTCGTGCTCTCGGGGCCGGGGCCGGACTGCGCCACGGCAACTCCGGTGCCGATCCCGGCCACGGCGAGGAAGCCGAGGACCGGGACGACGAGCTTGCGCTTCAGGTGCATCAGGTGCGTCTCTCCTGTTTGGGGATCGAGCGCAGACCATGCACTCGCGCACCTTGAATGGCGGTGAGACGACGATGTGAAGTTCTCAGGTTTGGCCGTCCGTCCGGTCGGCCGGGAGGCGTAAGCCCACCGTCGCGCCCCCCTCGGGCCGGTTCGCGGCTGTGGCCGTCCCGCCGTGCTCCTGGGCGACCGCGAGCACGATGGCGAGACCCAGGCCGCTTCCCCCGTCGGTGCGACTGCGAGCGTCGTCGGCGCGGCCGAAGCGCTCGAACGCATGAGGAAGGAACTCCTCGCTGAAGCCCGGGCCGTCGTCGAGCACTTCGACCTCGACATGGGTGCGATCGCGTGTGGCCTGCACTCGGACACCACTCCCGGCAGGCGCGAAGCGCAACGCATTGTCGAGCAGGTTGTCGACTGCACGACGGACGTCGTCCGCCTCGAGCGGTGCAGCGATGCCGTCGTCGCCGGAGACAGCGAGGGTGACATGACGCCCGGCGGCGCGTGTTTGGAACGCCTCGACCGACTGCCTGAGCAGCGGCATGAGCGGCTCCACGTCGCGGACTCGGTCACGGCGGTCGTCCTCTCGGCGAGCGAGGAAGAGCAACTGCTCCGACAGCCGGACGAGCCGATCCGTCTCGAATGCGGCGTTGCGGATCGCCTCTCGGAGCTCGTCGTAGGAGCGTTGCGGCCGATCGGCGAGCTCGAGCTCGGTGCGAAGCACGGCGAGTGGCGTACGCAGCTCGTGGCCGGCATCCGCGACGAACCCTCGCTCTCTCGCGAGCGCGGCCTGAAGTCGGGCGAGGAGATCGTTCATCGTCGTGGCAAGCGAGGCGATCTCGTCGCGTGTCCCCGGAACCGGCAAACGGGACGCCACATCGTGCTCCGAGATGTCCGACGCGCGCTTGCGCATGCGCTCGACCGGCCGCAAGGCCGCCGTCGCCAGCAGTCCCGCGCCCAGCCCGGCGAGCACAACGACGATGGGACCGGCGATCACGAGGGCGCGCTCGACGCGCGACACCGCGTTGTCGCTGGGTTGCAACGAGCTGCCCACGGCGACGGTCCACGACTCTCCCGACCGCGAGACCGAGGTTGCCAACACGCGGAACTGTTCGCCGCCCCGCGACACCGTCGTGAACTGGGGTTGCGACCGGGCCGCGCGTCGCAGCGATTCCGGGATCAAGGGACGCTTCCCTGCCTCCTGTGACGACACGACGATCTGCCCGGTTGCGTCGAAGATCTGCGTCAACTCTTCTTCGGACTGGAAGAGCTTGTTGCCGGCGGTGTTCTCGAGGAGGCTCGAGCCGTCACTGGTATCGCGGACGATCTGCGCCAGCGAGGCGGTCCGCGTCCGCAGCGACGTGTCGAGCGACGACTCGAGGCCGTTGGCCAGCGATGTCACAAAGGCGTACCCGCCGACGCTCACGAGTACCGCCGCCGCCAACGCGAAGAGCAGCGCCAGGCGGACGCGAATGCGCACTAGGTCACCAGGACGCGAAGCCGGTAGCCGACCCCTCGGACGGTCTCGATGTGATCCCGCCCGAACGGCTTGTCGATCTTCCTGCGGAGATACGAGACGTACTGCTCCACGACGTTGGAGAGCCCGTCGTAGGCGAAGTCCCAGACGTGGTCGAGCATCTGCGTCCGGGTGATGACGTCGTCGGGGTGCCGCATGAGCAGCTCCAGCAGCGCCATCTCCTTCGGCGAAAGCGACAGGGCAGTGTCACCGACCCACGCGCGGTGGGTCGCCGGGTCGAGCCGCAGGTCGCCGACCTCGAGCACGGTCGGGCGCTCCCCCGAGCGCCTCCGAACCAGAGCCCGCACGCGGGCGGCGAGCTCGGCGAAGCTGAACGGCTTGACGAGGTAGTCGTCGGCGCCGACATCCAGTCCTCCCACCCGATCCTCGACGGCGGTGCGCGCAGTCAGCATCAGCACGGGCGCCCAGCGTTCGGAGGCCCGCAGCCGCCGGCACACGGTGAAGCCGTCGATCTCGGGCAACATGACGTCGAGCACGATGGCGTCGTAGTCGTTCTCGGTGCCCAGCCACAGGCCGTCGGTGCCGTTCACGGCTACATCGACGGCGTAGCCCTCGTCGCGCAGGCCGCGCTCGAGCAGCGTGGCCATCCGTGGCTCGTCCTCGACGACGAGAACCCGCATGGCGCAAGGGTATGGGCGCTCACATGTGAAGCGGATGTGAGCCGACTGAGTCGGTGGATCAGTCGGCGGTCACCTTGAAAACCTCGTCGTGCTCGCGAGCGCGCTCCCCGACCTCGATGCCGACGCTGTCACCGACCTTTGCCGAGTCGACCGGCTCGTGCTCGAGCTCCATCGACCGGACATCCTGCGTGAAGTCGGAAGAGTTGCCCGCGATTCGGATTCTGTCGCCGACATGCAGCTCCCCGGCCGTGATGTCGACGATGGCAACGTGCGGCTGTCCGAAGTAGTGCGTGACCGTCCCGACGAGCTGCTCCCCCATTGGCCGTGCTCCTCTCTGAGCTCCGGCCCATTGTCACGCATGCGCTGGGGCAATCGATGGTTTTCGGGACGCGTGAGTCAGGCCGCGTGACGCTCCTGACCGCGCTCGTCGCCGGCGCGGACCTCGGCGGCCGGAGCCGGCGGGCGCCGCAAGACCAGGAACACGACCCCGCTGATCAGGCCGAGGGCCAGTGCGCCGAGTCCCCATCTGGCGCCGGACAGGTCCCAGCCGATCGCTGCATCAAGCGAGAACCGCCCCGCACCGGCGAACGCGAGCGCGGTCGCGACGCTGGCGTTCACGAGCGGGTACTCGATGCCGCCATTCGTCGCCCATATCCCGTGCTCCCAATGCACGGCGAAGATGGCGTTCACCATGACGCCGATGATCATCGCGGCGCCCAACGGCAAGACCAGCCCGAATGCGAGCAGCACGCCGCCGGCGGTCTCCGCGAAGCCTGCGAGCGCCGCCTGCGTTCGCGGCGGCCGGTATCCGAGTGCCTCGAAGAAGCCGCCCGTTCCTTCGACGCCGTGGCCGCCGAACCAGCCGAACAGCTTCTGCGTGCCGTGGCCCACGAACAACAGGCCGACGACGACCCGAAGAATCAGGAGCGCAAGATCCATCGCGCACCTCCTCTTTCCAACACGACCCGCCGGACACGGGTCGTGGCTATTGGTTTGGCGGCGCCGCGCTGATGTCGGCGAGGGCCGAACCCGGCTCCCGTTCGACTGCGAGGTCGCCGATGGACACGACCCCGACGACGTACCCGTTCTGCGTGACGGGCAGGCGCCGAAGGGCGGCCTCCCGCATCAGCCCGACGGCATGGTCGACGGGATCGTCGGGGCTCACCGACTTGATCTCGTCGCTGGCGATCTCCCCAACGGGCGTGGCGACCGGCTCACGGCCCTCCGCCATGACGCGCACCACGAGGTCGCGATCCGTCACGATGCCGGCGAGCCGATCACCCTCGACGACGAGGACGTCACCGATGCCTTGCTCCTTCATGAGCCTCGCCGCGTCCCAAGCCGTCGCAGGGGTCGGCACCGTGATCGGGTTCGGCGTCATCACGTCCCGAACGGTTCGGTCCTCGGGCATTAGCTGGCGCGTACCCGACGCACGCGCGGGCAAACGTCTTCCACACCGGCGTAGAGGTATGCCGGCCTGGGTACGCGACCGTTGCGCACCCAAGCCCCGGAGTGGCTCCGAATGCCCGACAAGAACGTCGCTCAAGGGCGCAGCCTGTTCGTCGTTCTCGTCGCGCTCGCGGCCGATCTCGCCCTCACCGTCTTCAAGTTCGTTGCCGCCGCTCTGACCGGCTCGTCGTCGATGCTGGCCGAAGGGTTCCACTCGATCTCCGAGACGACGAACCAGGCCCTATTGCTGCAAGGACACGCCAGCGCCCGCCGGGAGGAGTCGCCCCGCCACCAATTCGGCTACTCGCGCGAGCGCTACTTCTGGGCCCTCGTCGTGTCGTTCCTCATCTTCGGGGTGGGATCGGTGGCCG
>JALZAA010000291.1 GCA_030948625.1 Actinomycetota bacterium | reverse complement strand
CGGCGCGCTCGGGCTCGGTGACGTGTGTGTCTCCCTCGAAGGCCTTCGGCGACCACAGGTCACGATCCTCGGGAGCGACGTTGAAGTCGCCCATCATGACGATGGGATCAGTTGGCTTGTACGTCGCCGCCGTCCAGTCGTGCAAGCACTCGAGCCACGCCAGCTTGCGATCGTAGAAATCACTCCCGACCTGGCGACCGTTGGGGACGTACACGTTGATCACTCGGACGCCACCGCAGACCGCCGAGAGCAGGCGGGCGTCGCCTTCGTACGGGTCGACGAGATCGGTTCCGTCGAAGCCAGACGTAACGTCGCTGATGCCGACGCGCGAGAGGATCGCCACGCCGTTCCATTGGCCGGGGCCGTGGTGCACCGAGTCGTAACCCAAAGCCTGGAACGTGAGCTGCGGGAACGTGTCGTCGGAGAGCTTGGTCTCCTGGAGACACAGGACGTCGGGCTGCGCGTACTGCAGCCATTCCTCGACCCGCGGGAGCCGGGCCTTCAACGAGTTCACGTTCCACGTCGCGAAGCGCACCGCGATGCGAACCTACCCGACGTAGCTCGGGTTCGAGACCAGGAGTTTGGCGCGCACCGACTCCCGGACGGCCAGCATCACCTCGTCGCGGCGGTCGTCGAGCGATCCGTCCCGGATGCGACGTGCGAGCTCGGCGGTCAGCGTCGGAACGTCGGCGTCATGGCCGAGCAGAGCCGCAAGCCGCTGCCGCTCGGCGGCGTCGAGGTCGGGGCCCAACCGCAGCTCGCGGTCGAGCATCCCGAGGGCGTTGACGGCGACCCGGGTGTGGAAGCGGACCCTGCCTTCGGCCGAGCTCATCACGTCGCGCTCGAGGAACTCCCGGATCGCTTCGATCAGCTCGACGGCATTCGGTCGGTCCTGCATCACGTCTCACCTTCGATCAGTCGGAGCAGGTCCCACTCCATCTCGGCCACGCGACGCCCCAACGTGGCCAGCTCCACCGAGCGGACCGCGCCGTGCAGGTGCGTGAAGGCCTGGATCTCGCAGATGACACCCCACTTCAGCGTGCCCATCGCCTCCCAGTAGCGAAGCTCGGCCGGGTCCACGTCGCGGCCGCCGGCGGCCCGGTACGACGCGAGGAGCTCCTCGACGGCGCCGAACCCGCCGACGTGATGATCCGTCATGCCGAAGCGCCATGACTTCACGCACATCCAGCCGAGATCCTCGGCCGGATCGCCGAGATGCGCGAGCTCCCAGTCGAGGACGGCGCGGACGCCGTCGGGCCCGACGACGAGGTTGCCGTTGCGGAAGTCGCCGTGGACGAGCACCGGCGACGGTGGGTCGGCGGGGGCGTGGTCGGCGAGCCACCGCAAGCCAAGCTCGAACGCAGGATGCGGCTCACCGAAGCCGTCGAGGTACTCGCGGTACTGGTCGATCTGCTCGCGGGCACCTTGCACCGGGAGCGGGGGCAACCGCGACGGGTCGACGGCGTGAATGCGCGCGGCCTGCTCGCCGCACTGCGCTGCGAGTCGCGTTCGAGCGGTGGCGTAGGCGTCATCACGCAGGATGCGGCGCGGGATCGTCTCTCCGTCGACGCGCTCCATGACGAACCCGGAGCCGAGCTGGTCTTCCGGGTCCAGGAGGAAGCGCACCCGCGGCACGGCGACGCCTCCGACGCGCGCGGCCTCCAACAGCGCGAACTCGACACTGCGGTCGGACTGTCCGGTCATGTCACTCGGGTCGCGCCGCAGGACGAGTGCCTCGCGGGTGCCGTCCGTGGACACGATGTCGAAGGACCAGGTCTCCCGGGACGCCCCGCCGGAAAGACGACGCAGGCCCTCGATCGTCACCGGGAGCTCGAGGTGACGCCGCACGGCCGATGCAAGAGCACCGGCTTCGACGGGAGCTGGCATGCGGCCGAACGATAACCCCGGTCCGTTCCGGATTAGATTCCTGGCCGTGCGTGTGGGGCGGGTTGCGTTGGTCGTCGGGATCGTCGTGCTGGCGCTCGTGCCCGCGACCGCATCGGGCGCCCGAAGCCAGTTCGGCCCCGAGAGCATCCACAACTACAACGTCGAGGTCCACATCGAGCCCACGGGGACGGTGCGGATCCACGAGACGATCGACTACGACTTCGGTGTCATCCCGAAGCACGGCATCTTCCGCGATGTCCCGGTTCGCTTCGACTACCCGCCGAAGGCCAACCACGACCGCGTGTACCCGCTCGACGTGGTGTCCGTGCAGGCTTCCGAGGGAACGGCCAGCCAATTCACGCTCGAGAGCGGTGACATCGACGGTGTCGGGGTGCGACGCATCAAGATCGGCGATCCCGACCGCACGATCAGCGGCCGTCACACCTACGACATCACCTACACGCTGCGCGGCGTGCTGAACGGGTTCGACGACCACGACGAGCTGAATCTCAACGCCATTGGACCGGGCTGGACCGTGCCGATCGACCGGGCGACGGTCACGGTCGACGCGCCCGCGGACATCACGCAGGTCGCGTGCTTCAGCGGCCCGCTGCAGTCACGTCTCGCGTGCGGGAGCGCCGACAGCAGTGGTCCGGCCGCGACATTCACGCAGAGCAACATGGCGCCCGGCGCCGCCTTCACGGTCGTCGTCGGCATCCCGAAGGGCGTGGTGCCGCCGCCGAAGCCCATCCTCGAGGAGCGCTTCAACCTCGCAACGGCGTTCTCGGTCACACCCGCGACGGCGGGGGTCGGCGGCGGCCTCCTCTTTGTCGTGCTCGGCGGGTTCGCGCTCCTCATGTACCGCTTCGGGCGCGACCGTCGGTACCGCGGCTCGGCGGTCGACCAGGCGTTCGGTAGCGACGGCGGCGCCCAGGAGTACGTCCCGGTGCTGCACCACGAGGAGACACCGGTCGAGTTCGTCCCGCCCGACAACCTCCGCCCGGGCCAGCTCGGAACGCTCGTCGACTTCACCGCCAACCCGCTCGACGTGACCGCCACCATCGTCGACCTCGCGGTGCGCGGCTACCTGGTGATCGAGGAGATCCCGGGCTCGGGAGGCTTCCTCCACAAGCCGGACTGGAAGCTGACCAAGAAGAAGGGCGCCGGCCCGGAACTCAAGGACTACGAGCAAAAGCTCCTGGCGGGGCTGTTCGAGGACGGCAACGAGGTCAAGCTCTCCGACCTCCAGTACACGTTCGCGCAGCGCATGAACGAGGTACAGAAGGCCTTGACCGACGACGCCATGGCGCAGGGCTGGTTCGTACGGCCGCCATCGGTCGCCCGGCTGCAATGGGGATTTCTCGGCGTGCTCGTGCTGCTGGCCGGCGTCGGGCTGACGATCCTGCTTGCCATCTTCACGCACGCCGCGCTCCTCGGCATCCCCGTCATCATCGCCGGCATCCTGCTGACGTTCGGCGCCTACTGGATTCCGCAACGCACGGCGAAAGGCACGGGTGTGCTGCGCCGCACCGAGGGCTTTCGTCGCTTCATCAACGAATCCGAGAAGGAACGCGCGCGCTTCGCCGAGAAGAAGAACCTCTTCTCCGAGTACCTGCCCTACGCGATCGTCTTTGGCGCGACGGGCAAGTGGGCGGCGGCGTTCGCAGGGCTCGACGACCAACCGCCCGACACGTCGTCGTGGTACATCGCGTCGACCGCGTTCACGTTCATCGCGTTTTCGAGCGCGATCGACGGCTTCACCGTGTCGACGTCGGGGACGCTCACGTCGACGCCCCCGTCGACGTCGGGCTCGAGCGGGTTCTCCGGCGGTGGCTTCTCGGGCGGGGGAGCCGGCGG
>JALZAA010000285.1 GCA_030948625.1 Actinomycetota bacterium | reverse complement strand
CGCTGCTCGGCGGCCAGGTGCCGGCCGACTTGCACGAATGGGCCGCGCACACGCTCGTCGATTACCTCGTCGAGGCGGTGCTCAACTGGCTCGAGTACGGCGACCGGGCGCGGGACGAGGAGTTCGTGGGAATGGCGACCGCCGGCGCGCGGGCGGGCGTCCGGGCCTGGGCGCCGGACTGAGACCCTGTCGCGTCGGGGCGTAAAGCGGCCCCGGGCCGAAACCCGGGGCCACTCCCTGCCGTGGGGCCCAGCCCGCCCCACCTCTGCCCTGCCACTGGGTCGCGAGAAGTACCACGCTCAGTGGCATTCGTCGCCATGACGGTAGGCAGAATCGCGCACTACGTCAAGCACATGGCCGCAACCCGGCGTGAATGCGCGCGCTCAGTGACCTCTCGCGCGCAGCGCGGCCGTCAGATGGTGCCGAAGGCGGGCTTGATCAGCGGCGGTAGTGCCGTGGCTCGGGCCTCGACCTCGGCCAGCTGCTCGGCCGTCATCACGGCCCGCAGCGAGGTGATCGCAACCTCCAGCTGGTCGAGTGTGGGCTGACGCGTGGTCAGCTGTTGGAGCGCCAGGCCCGGCCGCATCAGCAGGCGCACCAGGCGTGAGTCCATGTGGCGGGCGGCGAAGCGTATGACCTCGTACGCGACCCCTGCGATCACCGGGATCAGCAGCACACGCGAAGCGACGAGGAGCGGCCAGTCCGGCCTGCCGACGAACGCGTACACGACGATCGTCAGGACCATGACGGTCAGAAGGAAGTTCGTGCCGCACCGGACGTGCTCGGTCGTGAAGCGCTGGGCCGACTCGGGTGTGACCTCGACGCCGTTCTCGTAGGCGGCGATCGCCTTGTGCTCGGCACCGTGGTACTCGAACACCCGCTTCACGTCCCGCAGATGCCCGATGAGCACCAGGTATCCGACGAAGAGGGCCAGCCGCAGCGCGCCCTCGACGGCGTGGAGCCAGAACCCCTCGAGCGGCACCCAACGGTCCAGGCCGCGGGCACCGAAGGCGGGAAGCAGGATGAACAGCCCGGTGAAGAGCGTGAGTGCGACGGCGATCGTCCCGGTCATCGCGCCCTTCGAGAGGCGCTCCTCTTCCGGGACCTGCCGGTTCGCCGACCAGGCCAGCGCCTTGAACCCGAGCGCCAGCGACTCCGCGAGCGCCATGACGCCGCGCAGGAGCGGGATCTTCGAATAGCGCTCAGCCCAGCGGGGCGCGTCGTGAAGCTGGACCTCGACGTCGCCCTCGGGCGTGCGCACGGCGACCGCCCACGAGCGGAAGCCGCGCATCATGACGCCTTCCATGACGGCCTGGCCGCCCATGTAGCGGGGCTCCGGCCGCCGGGCCATCAACCTTTGGCCTTGCCGCCCTGCTTGGCGTAGCGCCGCTGGAACCGCTCGACCCGGCCGCCGGTGTCCACGAGCTTTTGCTTGCCCGTATAGAAGGGATGGCACTCGGAGCACAGCTCGGCCCGCAGCTCGGGCACGGTCGAGCGGGTCGTGAACGTGTTGCCGCAGGAGCAGCGCACGGTGCACTCGACGTAATCGGGGTGGATGTCGTTCTTCATGGTGACCTCAAATCTAGTGCCCAACAGACCATGCCGGATCGCCGGCGTGGGGTGACGTCGGGCCGGTTGCGGGTTACGAACCGGGAGTGGGTGCCTTGGCGATCTCGGCGAGGAACTCGTCGTTGCTCTTGGTCGTGCGGATCTTGTCGATGAGCAGCTCGAGGCCCTTGCCGTCCTCGAGGGCGCCCAGCACCCGGCGCAGCTTCCAGACCTGCTGGAGCTGGTTCCGGTCGAAGAGCAGCTCCTCGTGCCGCGTGCTCGACGCTTCGACGTCGATCGACGGGTAGATCCGCCGCTCGGACAGTCGCCGGTCGAGCCGGAGCTCCATGTTGCCGGTGCCCTTGAACTCCTCGAAGATCACCTCGTCCATGCGGCTGCCGGTCTCGATGAGCGCGGTCGCGACGATCGTCAGCGAGCCGCCCTCCTCGATGTTGCGCGCCGCGCCGAAGAAGCGCTTCGGTGGGTACAGGGCGGTCGAGTCGACACCACCGGACAGGATCCGGCCGGATGCCGGCGCCGAGAGGTTGTAGGCGCGGGCCAGGCGCGTGATGCCGTCGAGGATGATCACGACGTCGCGGCCCATCTCGACGAGCCGCTTGGCCCGCTCGATCGTGAGCTCCGCGACCTGCGTGTGCTCGTCGGACGGCCGGTCGAACGTGCTCGCGACGACCTCACCGCCCTTGACGTGCCGGCGCATGTCGGTCACCTCTTCGGGCCGTTCGTCGACGAGCAGAACCATGAGGTGCACCTCGGGGTTGTTGCGCTCCACCGAGTACACGATCTGCTTGAGGATCGTCGTCTTGCCCGCCTTGGGCGGTGACACGACCAGCCCACGCTGGCCCTTCCCGATGGGCGAGACGAGGTCGACGATGCGCCCTGTGATGTCGGCGGGGTCCGCCTCGAGCTCGAGCCGCAACCGCGAGTCCGGGAACAGCGGCGTCAGGCCTTCGAACTTCGGACGCTCACGAGCGGCCTCGGTCGGCATGTCGTTGATCGTGTCGACGCGCAACAGCGCCGGATACTTCTCGTTGCTGGCCTGCGGTCGAGCGAAGCCCTTGAGGTAGTCGCCCTTGCGCAACGCGAACCGTCGCACTTGCGACGCCGAGACGTACACGTCGTTCGGGCCGGGCAGGTACCCGCCCGCTCGAAGGAACCCGTATCCCTCGTCGCGGAGGTCGAGCAAGCCCTCGGTCGCGACGGGCTCGCCCTGGAAGTCACGGGGCTCACCATCCTGCTGGCGGTCGCGGCCCCGCCGCCGCCGTCGGCGCCGATTGCCTTCACCATACGACTGACGCTCGTCTTCCGCTTCGATGCGCGGCTGCTTGGTCGTGGTGCCGCCGTTGCCGTCGCCGCTTCCGCCCTTGGACGAGCGCGCCGGCTTCGTGTCGGACCGGGTGCCTGCCTTTGCGGTGTCGCCACCACCGTTGCCGCCCGAACCGGTCGTCGTACGCGGCGAGGGACTGGGCGCGACGGCAGCGTCGTCCGCCGATCCCGCAGCGGCGATCGCGTCCTCCTCGGCGGCGAGCTCGGCCAGAGGGTCGTCCGCTTCGGAGGCGCGCCTCGAACGGACGCGCTTCGGCTTGTCAGCGGCATCGGAGCTCGAGTTGTTGTTGGCGCCGCCGGTGCCCGCATCGCTGTTGTCTGTCGCGCCGACGATCGCGTCGATCAAGTCGGCTTTCTTCATGCGCGTTGCGGCGCGCACTCCCATGGCGCCGGCAATCGCGTGGAGCTCCTCGCGGTCCTTGGTATCGAGGACCGATCGGTCGAGCTCGTTCTCACTCATGGGGGGAACTCCTCAGTGATAACTCAAGAGGTAAACGGAACATGGGGTTGGTTGGATCGACTGGGACACCGCGTCATACCGCTCGGCTGGAGAACCCTTTAGGTGCTCTGGTCCATCGGCGAAACACCAGTGAAAAAGCCGCCCGTTGGTCGCAACGGGGCGAGACCAATGCCGCCTCACGCGGAGCAAGTGCCCCGGGTGGGGGGCGACGGATGCCAAACCGGGATTCGGGAGCTAAGTGTCTCCGGGGATCACCGGGCTGGTGCAATCACGGTACTTCCTCGCCTTCCAACCTGCAAGTACCGGGATCTATTCCGGCGTCAGGCGCTCAGCGGCGACCCACGAGCCGACCCATGAGCGCGTGCGCGACGACCGGCTCGCGGTCGGCGACGCCACGCTCGGTGTACCTGCCGCCGGGCCCGGCGCGGGTCGAATCGAACAAGAGGTATGGAACGGGATCCGATGTGTGGGTCTTGATTGCGCACGGCGTCGCGTGGTCCGGCATCAGCAGGATCCGGTACGGCTCGCCCGCCTCGTCGAGCGCCGCGTGCAGAGGGCCGATCACGTCGCGGTCCCACCGCTCGAGCGCCACAACCTTCTCCGCGACGTCACCCTGGTGCGCGGCCTCGTCGGTCGCCTCGACATGGAGCAGGAAGAAGTCCCGATCCGCGAGCGACGCGATGGCGGCGTCCCGTTGCGCGGCGTAATCGTTGTCGAATCCTGCGGTCGCGCCGGGCACGTCGAGCACCTCGAGGCCGGTCAGCACACCGAGCCCCCGCACGAGGTCGACGGCGGACGTCAGCCGTCCCTCGATGCCATAGCGGGGCGCGAACGCCGGCAGCTCGGGCCGCACGCCCTGCCCCCACAACCAGATCTGTGTCGCTTTGGAGCCGACCGCAGCTGCCTGCTCCGCGACGATCGGCTTCGACGCTTCCATCAACGCGACGAGCTTCTCCGCCGCCGGTCCGACGGGGAGCACGGCGGCTTTCCCGGTGAGGTCGTGCGGCGGCACGCTTTCCGCGTCGCCGAGCTCGCGTGGCACCACACACAGGTGGCGGTACTCGACGCCGGGAAAGAAGCGAATGCCGTCGCGCCCCCCGCCGAGCGCGGCGTCGATGGCGTGGATGATCTGCCGGCTCTGCTCGCTGGTCGGATGCCCGGCCGCGAAGTCGACCATCGTGGGAGGGCTGCCGTCGTCGAGCGTGACGAGGTTGCACCGGTATGCGACCTCGTCGGGCCCGAGCTCGACGCCCATCGCCGCCGCTTCGATCGGTGCGCGCCCAGTGTGGAAGCGCGCGGGGTCGTAGCCGAGGATCGCCAAGTTGCCGACGTCGCTTCCGGGCGGCAGGCCGTCGGGGATCACCGCTGCCCGCCCGACCTCGCTTCGCGCCGCGAGATCCGCGAGCGCGGGCATCGCCGCGACCTCGAGCGGCGTGCGGTCGTCCAATTCGGGAAGTGGCTCGTCCGCGCACCCGTCAGGAACGAGCACGACGTACTTCATCGACTGCATGGTACGCGAGGTCCATCGCGAACCCGAGTCAGTAGCCTCCTCGCCACCATGCGCGGGTTGCGGCATCACCGACCACGGCTCACGATGCTCGTCGCGCTGGCGGCCGCGGGAGGGCTCTTCGCCGTCGCATGCAGCGACAACGGCGGGAGCGCTTCGTCGACCAAGAGTCAG
The DNA here is from genome assembly GCA_030948625.1 of Actinomycetota bacterium. Lineage (GTDB taxonomy): Bacteria > Actinomycetota > Acidimicrobiia > IMCC26256 > JACDBD01 > JALZAA01. The sequence goes on along the minus strand of JALZAA010000285.1, from coordinate 861 downwards.
TCCCGTAGCGGAGAGCTCACACATGTCGCGACCGTCGACGACCCGACAGCCTTTGCGACGCGGCGGGGTGATCGCTCCCTCTATGTGACCGAACAGGGTCGGCCGCGTACGGGCGGTCCGCGATGGTCGGCTCGAACCTGAGCCTGTCATCGACCTCACCGGCCAGGTCGGGGGCGGCGGTGAGCGTGGGCTGCTCGGTCTCGCGTTCTCTCCTGACGGCACGAAGGTGTACGTGCACTACACGAACAAGGACGGCGACACGCGGTTGGACGAGTACGCGATGGGCGCAACGGCGGCGAACCCGGGCTCCCGCCGCGAGTTGCTCGCCGTCGATCAGCCCCAGCCGAACCACAACGGCGGGCAGTTGACCTTCGGGCCCGACGGGAAGCTGTACCTCGGTCTCGGGGACGGCGGCGGGTGCTCCGTCTCCGGAGGCTACGTGTACCGCGGATCGAAGATCCCCGCCCTCGACGGAGCGTACGTGTTCAGCGACTACTGCGACAGCACGCTGCGCGCCATCGTGCAGCAAGGGGGGAAGGTCGGCGAGCAGCGCGACCTCGGCGTGAAGGGGCGGCAGGTCACCGCGTTCGGCGAAGGCCAGAACGGCGAGTTGTACGTCCTGTCGCAGGGCGACGGCCTCCAGCGCATCGACCCCGCCTGAGCGTCGTCGCTACTCGACCCGCGGCAGGATCGCAGCTGCGAGGCGCCGGGTGACGCCGGCGGGCATGGCGCTCGAGAACACGGCGCCGGCCTGGTTGAGCGGGCCGGGGATGCACACCGCGCGTCCGTTGTCGTAGGCGCGTAGAGCGGCCGCCACAACGGCTTCGGCTGACTGCCACATGAAGCTCGGCACTGCGCCGG
>JALZAA010000272.1 GCA_030948625.1 Actinomycetota bacterium | reverse complement strand
CGCAATGAATCGCGCGCTCCCTTCCGCCCGCCCGGGCTCCCGCCCCTGCCGCCACCGCGGGGCCGTGCTCGCACTGGCAACTGCGCTCGCCGCGGTGTCCGCAACGGCCGTCGCGACCGCCCCGACGGCATCGGCACAGGAGGACCCGGCGATCACGCGTGCGCGTCAGCAACTGGAGCAATCCCAGGCGGAAGCCAACGCCGCGCACGACCGGTACGAGAAGGCCGTCAGCGACCGCGAGCAAGCCGAGTCGCAGATCGCCGCGCTCGAGCAGGCGATTCCCGCGCTCCGCGCCCGTGAGGCGGAGTTGCGCGCACAGCTCTCCACCCGAGCGGCCGCGCTCTACAAGAACAGCGACGCCGTCGCAGGACTCGACGTACTCACCGCCAAGGACCGCATGCAGGCGGGCCGCAGGACGAAGCTGACCGAGGCCGCGGACGCGTTCGACGACGAACGGGCGCGCCAGCTGGTCGAGACGGCCGACCGTCTTCAGCAGGCGCAGGTGGCGCTCGAAGCGAAGCGCGCCGAGCGAGACGAGCTGGTGGTCAGGTTCGAGCAAGAGAAGGCGGTCTTCGAGCAGAAGGTGGCGGCGGCGAATCGGGCGCTCGAGATCGCCGAGGAGATCGGCGCCCTTCGCGCCCTCGGCGAGCCGGTCATGGGCCAGCCGGTGCTGTCGGCGGCGGAGCTGGTGGCGTGGTACCAAACGAGCGGCTCCTCACCGCGATTGTCGGATGGCACCACGATCGAGCAGCTCGCCGACATCTTCATTCAAGAAGGGCTGGCCGAGAACGTGCGGGGCGACTTCGCGTTCGCGCAGGCGTACATCGAGACCGGCGGGTTCCGAGCGGGCGGCAGCGACAACAACTTCTCCGGTCTCGGTGCCTGCGACGGCTGCGCGGGCGAGCGTCGGTTCCCCACTCCGCTCGACGGCGTGCGCGCGCAGATCCAGCACCTCCGCAATTACGCCGATCGTCGGTCGGTCGCGACCGAGCTTGCGAATCCGGCGTCGCCGTACTGGTACGGCGGCGACGCCGGCACGGCGGCGAGGAACTTCGACACGTTCTTCGCCAAGGGGTGGGCGCCGACGTGGCAGATGATGGGCCACGGCAACTGGGCGACGGACCCGAACTACGCGTCGAAGGTCATCGGCGTCTACAACCGAATGATCTCATTGGCCAAGGGCATTTAGGGCCTACCTGAGCAGGCCGCGTCCCGTCACGAGCGGGAGGTCGAGCACCGACAGCACCCCCGGCTCGGCGTTGCACACCGCCGGGATCGCGTTCAGGCATCGCATGGCCGTGGCCGTGAGGCCGCCGGTGTTGTGATCGCCGTCTTCGCCCTCGAAGTGGAACTGGCAGTGCAGCGAGGGGTTGCCTTCGATGTCGACCCGGTAACCACCTTGACCGGAGAGCTTGGGCCAGTCGGGCGCCACCTCTTCGTTGATGCGGGTGACGTGCTCGAGGATGATCCGCGGCTCGCCGCCGACGATGCCCTGGACCTCGAACCGCATGCCGGCGGTCGTGCCCTCGGCGATGGTGCCGAGCGGCGTCGGGTAGTCGCGCGCCGCGGGCACCCGCTCATGCACCTCGTGGATGTCGTCGAGCTCTGCGCCCAACCCGGCGGCGAGGACGCCCACGGTGCCGCCCCACGCGAGCCCGATGACGCCCGGCTGGAGGAGGAGCGGCAGCTCCTCGAGCGGCTTGCCGAAGCCCATGATGTCGAAGAGGACGTCCGCTTGGAGATAGGTCGAGTAGTCGAGGATCTCCATCACACGCACGGAGTCGACGCGCTCGACGGACCCGAGGAACGCGAACGGGATGAGGTCGTTCGCGAACCCGGGGTCGATCCCCGTCGTGAAGCACGAGACTCCCCCGGCCTTGCAAGCCGTCGCGAGCGGCTCGCGGTAGCGCGCCGGTGCCGACGGCGGGTAGATGAGCGGCACGACCGAGGTCGACACCACGTTGGTGCCCGCCTCGAGGACGCGGCTCATGTCGGCGACCGCGTCGTCGGGTCGCAGGTCTCCGGTCGCCATGTAGGAGACGCAGTCCGCGCCGAGCTTGAGGATGTCGTCGGGATCCGTGGTCGCGGTCACGCCGACCGGGTCGAGACCGGCGAGCTCCCCGGCATCCCTGCCTGCCTTGTCCGGACTGTGGACGAGCAGCCCGACGAGCTCGAGGTCCGGATGTTGGATGATGCCTTGCAGCCCGAGCGCGCCGACATTGCCCGTGCCCCACTGTGCGACTTGGTATGCCATGCAACCTCCATTGGTCGCTCGCAGCCAACTCGCTCGGGGCGCGGGCCGCAAGACGGCCGTCACCAGGTGTAGACAGCTCCCCGATGCCAGTGCGGGGCAAAGTCGTGCTCGCGTGGTTCTGCGCGCTCATGATGTTCGGTTACGGGCTCGGCGACGCGGCCGTCGCATCACGGGGCGAGCAGGCGAAGCCGCCGAGCTGCCAGGGCCGCGCTCGCTCGAACGCGTCGGTGCAGCCGCCGCTCCGCACCGACGGACGATGGATCGTCGACGCCAAACGGCGGCGCGTGAAGCTCGCCGGGGTCAACTGGTACGGGGCCGAGGAGCACGACGAAGTCGTCGGCGGGCTCGACCACCGACCGCTCGATCGGATCGCGGCGTGCGTCGCGGCCATGGGACTCAACACCGTGCGGTTGCCATTCTCGAACGCGGTGGTGCACGAGCGGCGCCCGCTGACAGAGGTCGCGCCCGAGCTGACGAGCCGCTTCCTGCCCCAGAACCGAAAGCTCCTGACGCGAGCGAACGGTGGGCCGGCCCGGCCGATCGACGTCTACGGCAAGGTCGTCGAGGCGCTCGCCCGGCACGGCCTGCTCGTGATCCTCGACAACCACATGACCGCCAACGACTGGTGCTGCACGGCGGTCGATGGGAGCAGCCTCTGGTTCGACCAGTTCCCCGGTGAGCACTGCGCCGCCGGCGCAACCCCACCCTGTGGTCCGGAGGGTGCGTTCACGGAGGCCGACTGGATCGCGGACTGGCGCACGATGGTGCGACGATTCCGGAGCCAGCCCGCCGTCGTCGGCGTGGATCTTCGGAACGAGGTGCGCCCAGATGCTCTGGTGCAGCCGCCGGTATCGGCGGGTTGGGCATCAAGGCCACCGGAGCTCGACTGGCATCGCGCCGCAACCGCAGCAGGCAACGCCGTGCTGGCCGAGGACCGCGACCTGCTGGTGATCGTTGAGGGACTCACCTCCGCTGTGGATCTCAGCCCCGCCGTCGGGGTACCGATCCAGCTCGCAGTCCGAAACCGGCTCGTGCTGTCGCCGCATACCTACCCGTGGCTGTGGAGCTCCTCGGCATCCGAATTGCCGTCCATGCTCACTGCGTCCTGGGAGCCGTTCCTCGCGGGGCCGAAACCGGTGCCGATCTGGCTCGGCGAGTTCGGCACCAACACGACCGAACCCGCGGCGCCCTGGCTCGACGCGCTGCTCGCCACCCTCGATCACACGAAGGTCGGATGGTCGTGGTGGCCGCTCAACGGCACGCAGTCGTCAGGCAGCACGCGTACGGCGGGCGCGCGCGAGACCTTCGGCTTGCTCGACGCGGAGTGGCGCGCGCCCGCGAACCCGGAGCTGAGCGCCCGGCTGCGCGCGTTGGCGCGAAGCCGCTGAGTCCCCCGTCGCCTACGACCCTCCCGTCCAGCAACCCAAGACCGTGGCGGCAAGGTCGATTGCGATCCCGGTCTTGTCGACGCGGGTGGGCGGCAGCGCGGTGACGTCGACGGTCAGGACCATCGCATCCTTGATGGCGACGACCGAGCCGTCGGACTTCGTGAAACCGCCCTCGGCGAGGCCCGACAACGCGTCGTTGACTCCCTCGCGGCTTTGGGCGCCTCGGAAGTATTCGTGCGCCTTCGGGCGCGTGTGGAGGTCGCGCACCGACATCTCGAGGGCGCCCCCCTCGAACTCGTACCGGCACGAGAAGGTGTCGCCACGGACCGCCGACATCGGTGCGCTCACGACCGGGAGACCGATCGCGGACGGTACCGAGTCGCGCACCATCGGCTCGCACACTTCGCGCGCGGCCGGACCCGGCCCGGTGCGGGCGGACCCGTGCGCGGCGCGCTCACCGCCGTTGCTCGAGCTCCCTCCGCACGCCGCGAGCGCAACAAGGCTCACGACGCCCGCGACAAGGGACCATCTCTGCTGTCGCACCATGCATTGCTCCTGCCGAACAGAAGCCTTGCACGGTACCGCTACCCGGTTGGAGCGCGGCGTCGGGCGAGAACGAGCGCCGCACCCCCGAGGAGAACGCCCACGATCCCGACGACGAGTGCGGCAGTTGCGAGGCCCTTGCTGTCGTCACTGCTGCTCTCCCCGCTGCTCGCGGTGCTGCCATGCGTACCGCTGCTCGAGATCAGCTTCAGGGCCGGCGCCGGGTGCTGCGGTTCGGCGCCACCCGCCGGGGTGGACTCGATCCAACGCACGACATCGCCGTCGCTGTACGTCTGCAGCGCTTTGAATGCGATCTGTGTGGCGTCCTTGGGCAGCGGCCCCGCCGAGACGAGGAACGTGTCGAACTGGCCCGGGGCGATCTCGCCGCCGCTCCACGTGATCTTCGAGACGGCCTCGGTGACGTCCTGGCCCTCGGCCTTGACCGGCTTGGGAAGCGTCGTCTTCTCCACGTTCACCGTCCAACCGGGCTTCGGCTGCACGCTGACGAACGGGATGGGATGGTCGGTCGGAACATCGATCTCGAGCTGCACGGTGCTGGCGTTGTCCTTCTCATTGGGCACGTTGAACGTCAGCGTCGAGAAGCCGCCCTTCGGCGCCTCTTCGGGGTCGACGGTGACGTGGGCCCACGCCGGGCCGGCCATCAGAGCGACGAGCGCGACCGTGGCAACCACGCCGACGAACGCGAGCACTCGCATGCGGGATCTCATGCTCGGCGACTTCCTCCTGTGGTCCGATCTGTCCACAGGTAGTCGCTACCGGATCGCCAACGGTTCCGCGGTTTCTTTCCGGTCGAGTGATGTCGGTGGTGGCGGACGCAGGCGGAGCGCAGCAGCCGCCGCGAGACCGATGCCGAAACCGAGCGCGATGGCGACCTGCAGTCGGGCGATGCCATCCGGAAGATCCGTCGGGAGTTGCGAGTGCGTCAGCAGGGTGAGATCGGCGAGGCCACCGGCGGCCGTCACGACGAGCCCGGCGAAGAGCACAGCCGGAATCGCGTGGGACGGCGGACGGACCAGTATCCACACCAACGCGATCACGGCTAGTGCCACGCCGCCGATCGAGTAGACGCTCGAGCTCAACTTGGAGCCGAACGACGCCGCGCTCGCCGTCCATTGACCGATCACATGCGCCGTCTCCGAGAGGACGACGATCGCGAGCGCAATGGCAAGGAGAGAGGGCCACCGGCGGGTGCGGCTCAGCGCGACAAGCGCGGCCGCGGCAACGAGCGAACCAGCGAGCCACCCCCAAGGGCTCGGTGCGGGCACCCATACCAGCTCGCCCCGAACCGTGATCGTCTGCGATCCGCGCTGCAGGCCCACACGCCAGCGATCGACGACGTGCCGGTGTCCGGGGTCACGGGCGACCTCGGGGGGATCGCTCGTGCCCATCCAGTGCGCGCGGTGGTCGTGCCAGCGGGCAGTCAGCCCGGAGCCGATCTTGTGCCAGTCCGGTGCCGAGGCCGGATCGGCGTACGACGGCACCCGCGTCTTCCCGTCCCGGGTGCGGTTCAGGTAGGCGGCGGGCGAACGGCGGTTCTCGAACACGCCGCGCGGCCCGACTCGGAGGTACGGCTCGCTCTGGTAGCCGGGCACGATGACGTCGACCCCGGTGTCGTTGCGCAACTCGAGCTCGTTGCCGAGGTCGACGGCCTCCACCGTGAGCCCCGGCACCGGCGGTGCGAGCCCCTTCACGCTCGTCTCGAAGTTCGAGGCCTCGACACCGCCGACGCTGTGCGCTGCCGCCGGCTGCGCCGACACGGCGATCACGATGCCGGCGACGCCGACTGCGGTGACAAATCTGCGAAGCTCGCGCCCCACTCGCACCTGCTCGATCATCGCGCCCGATTTCGCCCCCGCTCGGATCGCCCCGGCGTTCACCCCACGTCAGCGCGCCGCATGACCTCGATGAGCTCCACCCGGGCGCGGGCCACGCGAGAGCGAATAGTTCCGATTCGCACGCCGCACAGCTCGGCGGCTTCTGCGTAGGAAAGTCCTGTGATCTGCGTCAGCACGAACGCCTCGCGCTGGGCCGGGCCGAGACACGCGATGAGCGCTCCGAGGCCGTGCACCTCGTCGGGGGCGTGCGCTCCTTCGCGCTTCGCCGTCGGATCGGATTGCAGCCGGGCGGTGAGCCTCCGGCGGCGACTCTGGCCACGAACCGCATCTGCGCAAGCGCGACGGGCGATCGAAAGCAGCCACGTTCTCCCGCTCGACTCGGCCCGGAAGCTCGGGAGGGCGCGCCAGGCCCGCACGAAGACGTCTTGCGTGACGTCGTCGGCCTCCGGCTCCCCCACGAGATGAGCGGCCATCCGCCAGACCTCGGCCTGACTCAGCCGGATCGCTGCTCCCAGCGCGAGCCGGTCTCCGTCACGAGCGTCAACGAGCAGCCCCGTCAGGCGATCCATCGGCCGGGACGATACCGGGAACCCATCGGCGCTCCACGTCGACTACCAGGTATGGACTGCAACGCAAGCCGAATCGCAATCTCTGCACGACTCGACGGGGAGGACCCGGGCATCGAGCCTGCCGCCCTCGACAGCCACCTTCAGATCTGCCCTGCTTGTCGCGTCTTTGCGCGCGATGCGGCGGCGATGCACCGTGACGCGAGGCTGGCCCGCGCCCCGGAGGTCCCCGACCTGACGGCGCCGATCCTCGCGGCGATCGGATCCCGCGACCGGCACCAGACCGGGCACGAGCAAGCGTTGCGCGTCACGCTCGTCGTCGTCGCCGTGGCGCAGATCGTCGTCGCGGCTCCGGCGCTCGTGCTCGGAGCCGACGCCGGGCTCCCGGTACACGTCGCCCGCCATATCGGGTCCTTCGACCTCGCCCTCGCGGTCGGGTTTCTGTTCGCAGCGTGGCGCCCGTCGCGCCTTGCCGGCCTCCTGCCCGTCGTCACCGCGCTCGTCGCCTGCCTCCTCGGTACCTCCGTGCTGGACCTGCTCGACGGACGCACCAGTGCGCTGACCGAGACACAGCACGTCGTCGAAGTCGCGGGCTTGGCGGCGGCGTGGCTGCTGGCGCACCCGCTCCGGCCGCGGCGGGCACCCCGGCTCTCCACACCGTGAGAGCGCATCGCCGCGTCCTCATGCGTTGTGGCGTCGTCGCCGCAGTCGCAGCCGTGCTCGTGGTGGCGGTGGCGACGCCGGCGTTCGCGCACGCGACTCTGCAGGAAACCAGTCCGGCGCCCGGACAGGTGCTCGACAGCGCACCAAAGGAGATCACGCTCGGCTTCAACGAGCCGGTCGAGGTCTCGATCGGAGCGCTCCGGGTCTACAACTCGCGCGGCGAGCGCCTCGACATCGGCGGCGTCTCGCATCCCGGCGGGGACCAGAGCCGCGTGCGCGTCACCGCGCCGAAGCTCGATAAGGACTCGTACGTCGTCACGTGGCGTGTGATCTCCGCGGACTCCCACCCGGTAAGTGGCGCGTTCACGTTCCAGGTGGGGTCGGGCGCGCCGGCCGGGAACCTGCAGAGCCTGACCGAACGGCTCCTCGCAAACCAGGGCGGCGACAACACCGTCGGATTTCTGTACGCGGTGGCCCGATTCGCCGTCTTTGCCTCGCTCGCGTTGCTCATCGGCGCGGCCGCGTTCCTCGTGCTCATCTGGCCGAGCGGCCGCGAGTCCAAGGGCGCGGCGCGACTCGTGTGGGCAGGCTGGATCGGCGCGTTCGTGGCGACCGCAGCCGGGATCGCGCTCGACGGTGCATACGCAGCCGCGCTGCCACTGGGAGACGCATTCAAACCAAGCGTGATCGGAGACGTGCTCGACACGCGCTTCGGGAGGGTGTGGCTCCTACGACTGGTGCTGCTCGTGCTCGCTCTCCCCCTGCTGCGACTCCTCGTGAACCGCCGCCCCGTTATCGAATACCCGTTACCGAGGTGGTGGCGCCCCGCGGCCGCGGTCATCGGCGCGGGTTTGGTGCTGACGCCCGGTCTCAGCGGCCACGCCGGGACCGGTGACCTCGTCCCGTTCGCCTTGCTCGCCGACGCCATGCACATCAGCGGGGTGTCGCTTTGGCTCGGTGGGTTGATCGTGCTCGTAGCCGTCGTGCTCCGGCGCAGGAACATCGAAGAGCTCCGCAGCGTCGTCCCAAGGTTCTCGCGACTCGCGTTGGCGGCGGTGTGCTTCATCGTCGCGACTGGTGCGTTCCAGGCGTGGCGTCAGCTCGGCTCGATCAGCAACTTCCGTGACACCGACTACGGGAAGCTGCTGGCTGCGAAGCTCCTCGCCTTCGGAGCGCTCATCATCACCGCTGCCTTCAGCCGGGAGATCGTCAATCGCCGGTTCATCGCGTCCCGCCCTGCGCCGACGTCCGCTCCTCCGTCACGTGTTCCGGTGACCGCCGGCGGCCCGCCGTTGAGCTCGGGCGATGACCTCGGCGGACGTAACGGCGGCGACGGCGGGAATGGCGGTGACGACGTTGGCGCCGATGACGACATGGACGAGGCGGAGATCGACGAATGGGAGGCGCGCAACCTACGCCGACACGTCGGTCTGGAAGTCGTCATCGCCGTGATCATCCTCTCGATCGCGTCGCTGCTGGTGAATGCGGCTCCTGCGGTCTCGGTCAACGAGTCGGGTGCCTCCGGTGTCACACTCCGGAGCGAGGCCATCGCGGTCGACGTGACAGCGATCCCGGGACGCCCGGGCCGCAACGAGTTGCACTTCACCGCGTTCTCACCCCAGGGAGGGCCGCTCGCGCTGCCACAGGTCGGCGGGCTGGAGCAGGTCGGCGAGTTCCAGGCTTCGGCCAGCCTCACCCAGCGCGACATCGCGCCGATTCCGATCCCAGTGCGCCGCGCCGGGCCCGGGCACTACATCGCGTCGGGCATCAGCTTGCCGATTCCCGGAGACTGGACGCTGACCATCCGGGCGCTCGTGAGTGAGACCGACGAAGCTGCCGTGGCGGGCAAGATCTCGATTCGCTGAGTGCTCTGGCGGGCGCCACCATGTCGAGCCGCCGACGCAGGCGCGTCATCAGCCCGTCGACGGCGCGATGCATGCTGCCTGCGGCGGTGCCTGCGCAGATGATCAGCTGGCCCTCGAGCAGGAGCCAACACTCAGCGGTCGCCGGGTAGTTGCCGGTCGAATCGGGCTCCGCGGAGAGTCGGGCCCGGACCCGCTCCACGGGGCGCGGCGCTGTCTCACAAATCCGGCGGATCTCGTCGAACGCGTACACGCGATCGACGGCCGCGATGGGCCCTTCGATGATCTCCGTCATCGTCGCTTCGAGTTGCATGCGCGTCTCCTTCGCCGTGCTTCTGGCGAGGAGTCTGAAGATGGAACCTGAGGAGCGGCTGAAGGATGCCTGGGCGGTGCCGTAGATATGGGCGGGCGCTAGGCGGCAGCGTGCTGCGGGCTCGGCGAGGCAGCCGGAGCGATCCGAGTGAGGTCCGGCCATGCATCGCTCACGCGCGTGTAGAGGTCGATGTGGTCCTGCGCGAGGCGACGCGTCGAAAAGCGGTCTTCGACCGATTGACGGCAGGCGCTCCTATCCAGCTCGGCGGCGCGAACCACCGCGGTTGTCAAACCGTCCTCTTCGGTGCGAACGAAGCCGGTGACGCCGTCCACGACGATCTCGGGTGCGGCGCCGCACGGTCTCGTGACGACCGGCGTGCCGCAAGCGAGCGCCTCGATCATGACCATGCCGAAGGGCTCGGGCCAGTTGATGGGGTTCAGGAGGCATCTCGCTCGCGCGAGGAACTCGAGCTTGTCGCCGCCGCCGACCTCGCCGATGTACTCGATGTCGTCGCCGAGAAGCGGCTTGACCCGGTTCCTGAAGTAGTCGCGCTCAGCTTGTTCACGCATCTTCGCCGCGACGCGCAGCGGAATGCCGGCCGTCCGCGCGACGCGAATCGCCGTGTCTACACCCTTGTCGGGGTTCATCCGGCCGAGAAACGCCGCGTAGCCGCCGTCGCCGCTACCGAATGGGAACCGCGCGATGTCGATGCCGTGATGAATGACCGCCGCGATCGGGATGTCAGCGGCGGTCGAGGCTTGGTGGTGCGAGATCGCGATGATCGGTACGCGATCCGCCATCGCTCGATAGATCGCACTGAGACCTTCGTCGAAAGGCCCGTGGTTCGTTGTCACCACGGGCAGGTCCGGGTACCCCTGCGCCACGAACGGCCCGGTGATCGTGTGATCGTGGACGACGTCGAAGTCCCCCCGGGCCGCGGCGTAGGCATCGATGACTTGCCGCAACTCGATCGGGACCCCTCCGACGGCGATGCCGGGCGCCTGAGCGAAGGTCCATTTTCTCGGTACCGGGCAGGTGCTGTCGCCGGTGGCGTACAGCAACACGTCATGCCCGGCGTCGCTGAGACCCCGGGCGAGCGAGTCGAGGACGGCCTCGGTGCCGCCGTACGCGGGCGGGGGCACGGGCAGCCACGGCGGGGCGACGATGGCGATGCGCATCTCGCCTCCTTCGATGTCAGACGGATCGGGTTGAGATCGCGCTGTCGGCGCCGTTGCCGCCGAGAGACGCGGCCACCGCGATCGTCCCCGCCTCCGCCGGGCGGCTATTCCTCTCGTCTGGAATCCCTCACACCGCGGGCCGGATGAGTGCCAGCCCCCGAGGCAGACCCCGCACGGCGAGCGCGTCCCGGTCCACCTCGATCGTCACGCGAGCGGGGCCGAGTGGCATGTCGGCGAGTTGGAGCCGACTCGCGCCGTCGGGCAGCACCGGGTCGAGCTCCACCCGACCGTCCGGGACGTCGGGCTCAAGGGCGAGCATCGACCGAACGAGTAGGAGCGGTGCAGCCGACGCCCACGCCTGCGGTGAGCACGAGGCCGGGTAGGGAACCGGCACGGGCATCTCCTCGGATGTGATCCCGGCGAACAGCTCCGGAAGTCGGCTGCCGGAGGCCTGTGCAGCCGCCAGCAGCCCGGTCGCGATCTGGAGCGCCTCGTCGACGAACCCGGCGCGGCGCAGGCCTGCGACGCAGATCGCGGTGTCGTGCGGCCACGTGGAGCCGTTGTGGTAGCTGATCGGGTTGTACCGCTGCATCGAGGTGGCCAGCGTGCGAATACCCCAGCCGGTGTACATCTCCGGCGACACGAGCCACTGAGCGACCGCGGCTGCCTTGTCGGCATCGGCGACGATCCCCGACCACAGGCAGTGGCCCATGTTCGACGTGACCGAGTCGACCTGACGCTTCTCCCCGTCGAGGGCGATGGCGAACGCCCTCCGGCCCGGCATCCAGAAGTCGCGATCGAACTGTGCTTGGAGCGCGTCCGCGCGGGTGTCACGCTCCTTTGCGACGAGCTCGTCGCCGGTGGCAGCCGCGAGTCGGGCACCGGCGCGCCAGGCGGCGTACGCGTATGCCTGAACTTCGGCGAGCGCGACGGGCGGCTCGGGAAGCCGACCGTCGGCGAACGACACGCCGTCGTGCGAGTCCTTCCAGCCCTGGTTCGTCAGCCCGTGCGGACCCGACCGCTTGTACTCGACATAGCCGTCACCGTCGGGGTCTCCCGGGCCTGCGACCCAGCCGAGAGCGGCGTCGACCGCGGGCAGCAACGGCCACAGCTCCTCCAGCGGCACACCCCAGCGCCAGAGCTCGTGCACGAGCATGACGAACAGCTGTGTGGCGTCGGACGTCCCGTAATAGACGGCGCCTTGGGCGAGCGCCAACGACGGACCGCCCGAGAACCGCACCTCGTGCAGGATTCGACCCGGCTGCTCTTCGGTCTCGGGAACATCGCGAGTTCCCTGT
>JALZAA010000267.1 GCA_030948625.1 Actinomycetota bacterium | reverse complement strand
GGACAAGATCGGCTGGGAGGTGTTTGCGAGCGAGGACGCGCAGGAAGGCCCGCTCGCGTTCGCCGAGAAGCGACCTCCGAAGTACAAGGGGAGGTGATGGACGCGCCGCAAGGCGACGCGTCCGCCCAGCCCTTCGTGACCACGGAGCGCGTGCGGCTCGCCGAAGCCATTCGCCACCTCATCGACGCTGCGCTCACGGCCGAGGACTCCTCGGAGGAGGCTCTGGCCGCCGCCGCGGATGAGACCGAGCGTCTTGCGACTGACCTGCACGGCCGCCACGAGCTCGGCGACCGACCGTCGGGCGTGCGGCAGCGCGAGGAGTCGTCGCACGACGACTATCTCCCGCGCAGCCCGCTCGTCGGCGACGTCAGCCCGCTCGCGCCGCCGATCGAGTACGAGTACCGCGACGGTCGGCTGCTCGGGTGGGGCACCTTTCATGCCGCGTACGAGGGCCCGCCCGGATACGTGCACGGCGGGTGGATCGCGCTCGCTTTCGACGAGATGCTGGGCATGGCCAACATCGCCAGCGGCCATCCGGGCATGACCGGCCGGCTCAGCGTGCGCTACCGGCGTCCCACGCCGTTGCACAGTCCCATCGAGTTCGAGGCGTGGACCGAAGAAGTCGACGGGCGCCGCGTGGTCACGCGCGGCACCCTTTCCGTGGACGGCGTCGTGACCGCAGAGGCCGAAGGCCTCTTCGTCGTCATCGACCTGGAGAGGGCGCTCGAGTACTTCGGCGAGCGCGCCTTCGAGCGCCGTCACGTCGTCGATCCTCTGCCGTGACGACGCGCCCTGCCACCACCTCCGCGACGCGCAGACGTAGACTTCGCCGGCTCGTGAGTGGGGCAGGATGAATCGACGCGAATTCTTGAAGACCGCCGGCCTCGTGGGAGGCGCGGCGCTGGTCGGCGGCCCGACGCTGCTCCGTCAGGCAGACCCGTGGAGTCCCGCGCACGCGGCGGCGAGCGTCGCGGAGCCGTTCATTCCTGCCGACAGTGTGCTGAACCTGCCGGCGGCGGAGTGCCCGGTCGACACGGTCGTGGTGCTCATGATGGAGAACCGGTCGTTCGACCATTACTTCGGCCACCTCGCCACCGACCAGCAGTATCTCGACGAAGGCCGCCGCCTCTACGGCAAGGACTTCTTCGTCAACGGGCGCACCGACGTCACGTACAAGGACGAGTTCGGCAAGAGCGTGAAGACACGCCACATCAGCCAGCTCGGCAACGAGCCCAACCCCCTGCGCGGCTGCCTGCACAACGATCCCGGGCACGGCTGGGGCGCGTCGCGGGTCCAGCGCGACAAAGGATTCCTCGCCAAGGGCACCGGCAACGACGCCTTCGCTACCAGCTACTACATGGGCGACGAGATCCCGGTGCAGTCGAGCCTGGCTCGCCGGTTCACGCTGATGGACAGCCACCACTCGGCGGTCCTCGGACCGACATGGCCCCGTCAGTACCTCTACTCCGCCACGTCCGAAGGAATGACGAAGGCTCCGAAGCCGCTCGACGTCGGCGTCTACAAGGCACCCACCATCTTCGACCGCCTCAAGTCCGAAGGTGCCAGCGCGATCGAATACTTCGTCAACATCCCTCCCGTGCAGCTCTGGGGAAACCGGATGCTTCCGTACCTCAGGTCGACGGACCAGTACTTCTTTGATGCGGCTCGCGGCGAGCTCCCGAACGTGTCGTTCCTCACGCCCGGTATGGGTAACGCGTTCCGGACCGACGACCATCCGCAGGGAGACGTCGGGATCGGCCAGCGGTTCTTGCTGGCCGTGTTGTCGGCGTTCGTCCGCTCGCCTCAGTGGCAGCGCGGCATGTTCGTGCTCACGTACGACGAGCACGGTGGCTTCTACGACCACGTCAAGCCGCCGGTCGTACGTGACGATCGCGTGAGCTCCAACGACGAGAAGAACTTCGGGCAGCTCGGCTTTCGCGTCCCGACCGCGCTGGCGTCGCCGTACGCGCCGCGCAACTACGTCGACCACAACCTCTACGACCACACGTCGATCCTGCGCTTCCTGGAGTGGCGGTTCCTCGGCGCGCCGCCGCAGGGCCCGGGCAAGCAGACCGACCGATGGTTCCTCACGAAGCGGGATCGGCACACGAACAACTTCGGGGCGAGTCTGCGCAGCGGCAATCCCGATCCCGAGGTCGACATCGACACTCCGGCCGCCCTGATCCCCGTGACGACCGGGAACTGTGACCACTCCGAACGGCTGGAGCAGACCGGGAAGGACAACCAGACTCTCGTCTTCGAGGTCTCGGACAAGCTCGAAGCCCTCGCCCAGCAGCGGGACGCCGATTTCACGCCTTGGCTGAAGTACACGGAGATCCGTGACCTCCCGCCCATGGGTGACGACCGCCCCGGCTGAGCCCGGAATACGCTCCCGGGCGCTTCGATGGACATGAACCGGCGCGAGTTCCTGCGCGCCGCCGGGCTCGTCGGCGGCGCGGCCATGTTGGGCGGACCCGGACTCGCCGCGTGCGCAGACGCACCGACCCGCGCGAAGGTCGCTCGCCTCGCGCTCCCTCCCGACAGCGTGCTCGCTCACCCCGCGTCCGAGTGCCCGATCGACACCGTCGTGGTGCTCATGATGGAGAACCGGTCCTTCGACCACTACCTCGGATGGCTCGGCAAGGACGCGCAGTACATCGACGAGGGGCGCCGCCGGTACGGGAAAGAGTTCCAAGTCGACGGCCAGGTGAACGTCCGCTACCGGGATCAGTTCGGGGTACCCGTGCCGACCCGGCAGACGCTGTCCCTCGGGGACGACCCCAGTCCGTTCCGCGGATGCAACCACAAAGATCCCGGCCACAGCTGGGACAAGGGCCGCGTGCAACGCGACTTCGGGTTCCTGGCCTCCGGGACCGGGAACGACAGCTTCGCTGCCAGCTACTACATGGGGAGCGACCTCCCGATCCACGCCGAGATGGCGCGCCGTTTCACGGTGATGGACCAGCATCACGCGGCGCTGCTCGGACCGACCTGGCCCAACCGTCAGTACCTCTACTCGGCGGACTCCGAAGGGCTCAAGACGAGCCTTCATCCGCTCGACTTCGCGCAGTACAGCGCGCCGACGATCTTCGAGAAGCTCCGTAGTGGGGGCGTATCGGCAGCGGAGTACTTCACCAACCTCCCGGTCGCGCTGCTCTGGGGCGCGCGCATGTTCCCGTTCGTCCGGACCCTCGACACTTTCTTCGAAGATGCCGCCAACGGCACGCTGCCGAACGTCACCTTCCTCACGCCCTGGTTCGGCGGGCCGTTCCGCACCGACGACCACCCGCACGGTGACATCGCGCTCGGTCAGCGATACATCGAAGCTGTGTTCAGCGCATTCGTGCGGTCACCGCAGTGGCAACGCGGCATGTTCGCCCTCACCTACGACGAGTGGGGCGGGTTCTTCGACCACGTGCATCCCCCCGTCGTTCCCGACGCGCGCGCAAGCGGCGACGACATGGACAACTTCGGGCAGCTCGGCTTCAGGGTGCCGTCGCTGCTCGCCTCTCCCTACGCGCGACCCGGCTACGTCGACCACAACCTCTACGACCACACGTCCATCCTGCGCTTCCTCGAATGGCGCTTTCTCGGCGCTCCCGCGCAGGGCACGGGGAAGCCGGGCGACCGGTGGTTCCTGACCAAGCGCGACCGCAACACGAACAACTACGGGGCAAGCCTCCGGATCGACAAGCCCGACGCCGACGTCGATCTCTCCGCGCTGGCGCCGGCCGCCGACGTGGTCGGTCCGTGCGACGACGAGGACCGCCTCGCCAAGCGCGGAGAGGATGGGGTGCACCTCCACGGATTCGAGCCCACGGAGACGCTCGACGCGATCGTGCGCGAGCGGTACTCACCGCCGACGTTCACGCCCTGGCTCGAGTACACCAAGGTCCACAACATCCCCGTCCTCCCCGACGACCGGCCGCGCTGAGCGCGCCCCTGCTCGCGCTTCACGCGAGGAGCGGCTTCACGAGCTCGCCGAGGATGGCGGCATTGTCGGGGTCGGAGGAGTCGACCGGTCCCGCGATCACCCAATCGGCTCCGGCGTTCCCGTACGCGCGCAGCTCGTCGGCCACCTTCTCGGGGCCGCCGACAATGGCGTCCGCGCTCGCGTCGAGCCGCTGTGCCTTCGCCCGAGCCGCCTGCTCGTTCCGATCCACGACGACCAACCCCGCCCACGACACCGTGAACGGATCGCGGGTGTGCGCCTCGCGCACCGCCCGCGCCTCGCGTTCGAAGCGCGCCAGCGGGGGGCCCCAGCGGTTCCAGCCGTCGGCGCGCGCGGCGGCGATCACGCCGACGCCGGACGACGCGCCGCCGACCCACACCGGGTAGCCGCGATCGACGGCGGCATCGATGGTCTCCTCCAGGCCCTTCACACGCGTCGCCAACGTGCCGGCCGCGAGCCCGAACGTCTCGTTCTCCTCTCGGCTCTGCGAGTCGCCGGCGCCGATGGCGGCGATCAACCGCCCCGGCGCGATGCGGGCGAGGGTGTCGAGACTCGCCACGAGCGTTGCCGGGGGGCGGAGGGACGCCCGCGCGACGAGTGTGCCGAACGCGACGCGCGAAGTCTCGACCGCCACCGCGCCCAACAGCGTGATGCCTTCGAGGGCTGGGCGGAACGTGCCGTCGCGAGCCCGCCGGAAGAGGTGGTCGAAGCCGAACACGGCGTCGAGCCCCGCCGCTTCGGCGGCGTGCGCCACCGCGAGCGCGGGCTCCGGGTCGTCGCGGAAGCTCGGAAGCGTGAGACCGAGCTTCATAGCCTCCACGCACCGGACTCTCCCGGCTCCAGGTCGCGCGCCCGTGCCGCGGCGCCGATCACACCGGCGTGGTCACCGAGCACGGAAGGGACGATCGCGATCAGCGGGCGGTAGTCCACGCCCTCGATCCGCCGTCCGAACGCCACCCGCAAGGGCCCGAACAACGTCTCCCCCAGCTCGACCAGCCCGCCCGAGACCACGATGCGCTCGGGATCGAGGATGTTGGCCAGCCCGGCCAGCCCGACAGCCACGAGATCGGCGTACTCCGCGATCAGGGCAGCACCATCGGGCTCGCCCGCCTGCGCCGAGTCGCCGACGTGCAGTCCCGTCACGGCAGAGGGGTCGCCCCCGGCTCGGGCGAGCACCCCGGGCGCCCGCCCGACGGCCGCCCACTCGCGGCCCATCCGGCCGAGCGCGCTCCCGGACGCGTATGACTCCCAGTGCCCACGCTCGCCGCACGCGCACACGGGACCGGACGGGTCGATCTGGAAGTGACCGACCTCGGCGGCGAATCCGTGCGCACCCCGGATCACCCGTCCCCTCGCGATGATCCCGCCGCCGATGCCCGTGCCGAGCGTGATCATGAGCGCGTACAGCACGTCCTTGGCCGCGCCGTGCACGACTTCTCCCCACGCCGCCGCGTTGGCGTCGTTGTCGACGACCACCGGGAACCCGAGCTCTGCTTCGAGCTCCTTGCGCAACGGAGTACGCCGGAACGCAGGGATGTTCGGCGCGTACTGAATGGTGCCGTCGCGGTCGACGAGCCCTGCGACGCCGACACCGACGGCCGAGGCCTGAGGGAAGTCGGCCCCCAGCCGGCGAACCAGGTCGGCCGTCGCGGGCACGACGTCGGCGCCGGCCTCGCCGGTTGCTCTCCGCACCTCGCCGAGGATGTGACCGTCGCGGTCCACGACCGCGCAGCGGATATTCGTAGCGCCGAGATCGATGCCGAACGTCGGCGGGAGGGGCGCCTGTTCGGTCACGGGCCGACTACCCCAGGTCGATGCGACGCACTCGCGAGTGGCGACCGGGAGCGTCGTCTGCTGGACCCGCTGCGTCTGTCGCCTCGCGGTGGGCATCGACGGCGCGTTCGCCGGCGTCGACGACCGCCTTCGCCGCCAGGAGGAACTCCTGGGCCGCCTTCAACAGGTGATCGAGCGCCTCGGGACCGGCTTCGATCAGCGCGGCCAGCGCGGTGTCGGCCGACGACCCGAGCCGGAGTCGTTCCCGGTCGAACACGTCGGCGAACGGTTCGAACCCCTCGTCGCCCTCACCTTCGTCGCGCCCGTCGGCGCGGGTCCCCGCGAACGGATGCTCCGCGTCCTCGGCCTGGTCATGCGACTCCATCAGTGGCCACCTCCACGAACTCGACTTCGAGCCGGCCGTTGCTCATTCGAGCTCCCTTGACCTCGCGTCGCGCCAGGCTCTCGGGAAGGACGATTGCGCGACGATGCGATCCCAGGGCGACCAGCAACTCGCCGTTGCTGCGACCGAGCTCGACGTCGGCGCGGTCGGCGAACGGCAGCTGCAACGACAGCACGAGGGCGTTCCCGACCGCTTCCACGCGAAACGGCTCCGCACGCGATAGACGCGCCCAGGGATCGGACGCCCGGTACACCTCGGCCGCGAGGTCCGACAGGGCGTCCGGTCCGATGACCTCGCGGCCGGCGAGCTCGGCTCGCAGGACCGGAACCGGTGCGAAGGCATCGCGGATCGAGTCGAGATGCTCGCGCTGCGTGCTCTTCCACGACTCGAACCACGGGTCGGCGATGGCGTCGGGAAGCAACCGGTTCGCGATCACGGCGTCGACGTGGTATCCGAACAAAGACAGGTACGTGAACGTGCGCCGGGCTTCGGCCACGACGAGCCGCTCCGGGTTGACCACCAGGCGCGCGCTCGTCAGGTCGCCGTCCGTCAGCAGGTCGCGCACCCCGTCGAGACGCTCGTAAAGACGGCGTACGGCGGCAAACACGCGCTCGCCCGCGATCGGAACGGTGACCAGACGCGACAACAGGGGGCGGACGGCGCGCGTCGCGTTGCGTTGCGCCGGGAACACGCGCTGCATGTACCACCCGAGCACGTCGGGCAGCGACAAGAGCCGCACGGTGTCTGCCGTCGGCGCGCAATCGACGACGAGCAGGTCGTAGTGCCCGGATTCGGCGTGGGCGCGGATATCGGCCAGCGCGAACACCTCGTCGAGCCCGGGGATCACAGCGAGCTCTTCGGCTTCGACCGCGTCGGCACCGGCCCAGTCGAGGAGCGCCGCCATGTACTCGCGCACGTCGCCCCACGACTCCTCGAGCCGGGCGCGGGCGTTCAGCTGCTGCCCAAGCAATGCGGCGCCGGTGACGCCGGGGATGGCGCTGGGCGCGTCGCCGAGCGGTTCACCGAACGCGTCACCGAGCGAGTGCGCGGGGTCGGTGGAGCACACGAGCGTGCGCAGGCCCGATTGCGCGGCGCGAACCGCGGTTGCTGCCGCGATCGTCGTCTTACCGACGCCGCCCTTCCCGGTGAACAGCAGGATCCGCACGCGATCTCCTTGGGGCCGCCGCCGCGGCGAGGCTAATGCGACCGTCGGGCCCGGCCCGCGGGGCGTTACGAGCTCTCGACGGCCTTCTTCAGTTCCTTCAACGCGGTGCTCACGATCATTCCCGCGGTGCGTCGCTTGAGGAATCCCGGAAGGGGAATCGAAGGGTCGATGGCGAGGTCGTAGCTGACGCGGGTGCCGTCGCCGTCCGGATCGAATCGGTAGGTGCCGTCGATGGTGCGCACCATCTCCCCCTCGACGAGCGTCCAGCTGAATGCGCCGGGTGCCTGCGAGTAGTCGTACTGCAGGACGTACCGGGCGCTGCGCCCGAACGCGGCAGCCCGATACTCGACCTGCGCGCCCCTGCCTTCCGCGTCGCGCTCCAGGACGTCCGCCTGCTTCACGTCCTTGGCCCAATCGGGATAGCGCTCGAAGTCCGTGGCGACCTCGTAGGTGCGCGCCGGGGGCGCGTCGATGTGAATGCGCTCACTGACCTGCTCGGCCACTCGCCCTCCTCCCTTCGGCGGTACCGCGTGTGCGGCGGGGCGGGAACGTGCCGTACCGGGCTCCCCACAGCCCGGCCAAGCCCAGGGGCAGCATAGGAACCAGGACGCCGAACGGCTCGCCCGTCGCCGTCGCCGCCGTCACCAGGAGGCACACGCCCAGCGAGCCGAACAGGTGCAGGCGCACCCGCCGCGGCGCCGGGCCCTGCAGCAGGAACATGCTGCCCACGACGACGTCGTCGCCTCGGGTCGTGCGGGCCAGCGCGATCGCGAAGGCCCAGCCCCAGACGACCAGCGAGATGGCGAACAAGCCGAGGGACACGGCGATCGCCGGGCCACTCATCGCCGCGACGCCGAACGCGGCCGGGAACGCCGTCGCCGCGAAGACGGCGTCTCCGATCCACGACGCGACGATGATCCGCTGCCCCGGGAGCGGATCGCGCGCGGCCACGAGGTGGAGCGTACCGGCCGCTCTTCAGGTGCCCTGTAGCGGCGCCAGCGCGGCGAGATCGCCGCGCGTGACGGGCAGGAAGCGCGTGACGAGCTCGTCGTACGAGAGCTCCTCGACCGCGCGGCGTCGGGCGGCGGCGCCGAGGCGCGCTCGGAGCTCGTCGTTCCGGAGGAGCCGGTCGAGCGCGGTGCGCACGCCCCCCACGTCACGCGGCTCGACCACGAAACCGGTCTCGTCGTGGATGACGGCCTCGTGCGCTCCCCCACTGCGCCCAGCCACCGCGGGTACGCCGCACGCTGCCGCCTCGACGAAGACGATGCCGAACCCCTCGGCTTCCAGGCCGCCCCACCGTTCTCGGCACAGCATGGCGAACACGTCGGCGCATCCGTACAG
>JALZAA010000241.1 GCA_030948625.1 Actinomycetota bacterium | reverse complement strand
CGCTGGGTAGAAGCGCGCAGCAAACCTCGCGGCGGACGCGATCGAGAAGGTTTCTTCATGAGGTCTCTGCGATCCGCGCTCGTATTCACGATCCTCGTTACCGCGCTCGCCGCTGCTTGTGGTGGAGCCAATCGCGGTTCGGACGTCGCGGCGAAGAACGACGGGAAGGCCGCCGCCGTGGCGCCGCGCGCTGCCGCGGCGGCCAACGACAACTTCGCCGTCATCCCGGACGTGGCCCGGCGGCTGGAGCCCTCGGTGGTGACGATCGAGACGCCCGACGGACTCGGGAGCGGAGTCGTATGGTCCGCCGACGGTGTCATCGTCACCGATGCGCACGTCGTCGGCACGAACCGCGATGTGCAGGTCGACTTCGCCGACGGGCGGCAGGTTCCGGGGACGGTCAGTGCCGCTGACGTCGTCACCGACCTCGCGGTCGTCAAGGCTGAGCGCACCGGTTTGCCCGCCGCGCGCTTCGAGACGACGTCTCCCGCGCTCGGCGACCTCGCCATTGCGATCGGCAGTCCGCTGGGCTTCACCAACAGCGTGACCGCCGGCGTGATCTCGGGAGAGTCGCGCTCCATCCCGGGGTCCGCCTCACGGTCGCAGTCCCTCGTTGGACTGCTCCAGACCGATGCCGCGATCTCACCGGGTAATTCCGGTGGCGCGCTCGTCAACGGCGACGGCACCGTCGTCGGGATTGCCGAGGCGTACATCCCGCCCAGCGAAGGCGCGGTGTCGATCGGCTTCGCGACTCCGTCGGGCACCGTGGTCAACGTCGTGAAGCAACTGCTCGCGAACGGCACCGCGACCCACGCCAATTTGGGCGTGCAACCCGCCACGCTCACTCCCCAGATCCAGCGACAGCTCGGCGCGAAGCAGAAGACGGGTGTCGTGGTCGTCGACGTGACGCCCAACAGCCCCGCGGACAGCGCCGGCATCAAGGCCGGCGACATCATCACGTCCGTCGACGGCAAGAACCTGCGCACCGCCGAGGATCTCGTCGCCCTCGTACGGGACCATCAGCCGGGCGACAAGGTCCAGGTCGTCTACTTTCGCGACAACACGAGGCACACGACCACCGTCACCCTCGCGGAGCGTCCGAACGGCTGATCCTGTCTCGGATAATCTCCAGCGCCGATTCTTGATCAGTCGGTGGTGCTGCACGTTCCCGAGCCTGTAGGGGGCCCTGATGACGCCGGTGCGCACACGGGTGGCCGGCCGCATCGGCCCTCGGCGTTGGTTGGCGGTGGTCGCGATCGTCGTGGCCGGGCTCGGGGCGTCGGGGTGTTTCGGGGATCCTGGCGGCGGTCCGCCGGCGGGCCCGCCGCCGCCCTCGCACACCGACGGTGGCTACGACATCTCCTGGGTCCAATGCGGTGGCCCCTACCCGACGAACCCCGTCTTCGGTGTCGTCGGTGTCAGCAACGGATTGCCCTTTCACGACAATCCCTGCGTGGTCGCCGAGTACCGCTGGGCCGCGGCGGCGCCATACGACGTCGGCTTTTACTTCAACACGGCGAACCCGGGGGTCCAGAGCGAGCATTGGACGGAACCCGGGCCCAGCTCCTGCAGTGGCGCGTCCGATGATCTGGGCTGTGCCTACAACTACGGGTACAACGCCGCCCGCCACGCCTTCGAGTACACCGCCGCCCAGACCGGAGTAGCTGCGGGCAAGGCCTGGTGGCTCGACATCGAGACGGCCAACACCTGGTCAGCCGATGTCAACTCCAACATGGCCGACATTCAAGGCATGCTCGACTACCTCAACTCCCAGTCCGGGGTGACTCCGGGCATCTACTCCAGTAGTGCGCAGTGGGCCCAGATCACCGGCGGCGCCGTGTTGGCCTCGACGCCGGTGTGGGTCCCGTATGCCCAACAGCGCTCCCAGGCGCCCGGCTTCTGCGATCCGGCCTACTCGTTTACCGGTGGGCCGGTAACCATGGTGCAGTACGCGGCCGGGAGCTTCGACGGCGACTACGCCTGCTGAAACCCACCTGGTCGCAGTGGACCCTGCGATCAGCGCGATGGCGACGCCGCCTATCGCCGATCCCGCGCTCGAGTTGACGGGATGAGGGCATCGTCGGCGATTTGCAACAACGGCGGCGGCGGACGCATGGCCGTGGCGTCGGGGTGCCGGAGCTGCGCCTAGGTGCCGTCGGGCAAGCGGTAGGCAGCGCCAGTTCGCGCGTTGGCCGGCGTGGCCGAAGCGCCATACGTTGCCGATCGGTGCTCGGACCCGTTCCTCGAGGTGCCAAGTTCGGTGTGCGTGTTACGGCGCGTCCCGGATCGGCGCTTGTGCCGGTACCCGGCGTACATCAGCCGTGTCAGGTTGGACTTGGTAAGGGCTCCAGCGGCGGTGAGCTTGTATTCGGAGAAATGCACGGCCGCGAGAAGGTCCGTAAGTGGATCGTGTCACTCATGAAGACGCATCCCGACGACCGGCACGATTTGGGTTCTCTTCGACGAAGAGAACGGCCGCGTTGTTTCTGTGACATAGACGCGACGAGCGCTCGCTCCTGACGGGCTGGTGTATAAGGAGCCCGTGCCGACCTCCGTCGTCGACGCAGCGCCTTCGCCCCAGCCTCTGACGAGTCGCCGTCGCGTGTGGATGACCCCCGCGGCGACGTTACCGATCGCCGCCGCCCTCCTGGCGCTCCCTCTCGTCATCGCGGTGATCTCGTTGGTCGGCTACCACTGGCATCCGGTCTCGGACCTCGCGCTGGAGGCCCTCCGCATCAAGGACGTTGGCGGACAGCACACGCCGTTGGTCGGTGTGCAGTCACGGTTCGGATGGGATCATCCCGGGCCGCTGATGTTCTGGCTCTTCGCTCCGTTCGACTGGCTGTTCGGCCAGACCGGGCTCCTCGTGGGCGCGGCTTTCTTCAACGCCACGGCGCTCGTGGGAGCGCTGGTCGTCGCCCGACGACGAGGCGGAGTGCCACTGCTCGCGTTCGTGGCGGTCATGGCCGCGTTGCTGAGTCACGCGATAGGCCCTGGCGTGCTCATCGAACCATGGAACCCCTGGGTTCCCGTGCTGCCGTTCTTGCTGTACGTGCTGCTTGCGTGGTCGGTCGCAGAGCAGGACTGGGGGGCGCTTCCGTGGCTGGTGGGCATCGGCTCGTTCGTCGTGCAGACCCATGTGGGCTACGCCCCCGAGGTTGTTGGGCTCGGCGGCGTCGCGTGCGCACTGGGTGCTTTCGGCTGGGTGCGCGCTCGAACACGTCGGAGCCAGGAGAGCCGCGCGGTCGAGAAGACGATTCGATGGCCGACGCGCCGTTGGATAATCGCGGCCGCGGCCGTGGGCGTGTTGGTGTGGCTGGCGCCGGTCGTTCAACAGCTCACCGGAAGCACCGGAAACCTCGGGGACATCGTCGAGTCGTTCCAGCACCCCACAGAGCCGGTGGCGGGATGGGAAGTCGGTTTCGGGGTCATGGGCCGCGAGCTCGGCGCTGTCGGCCCGTGGTTCACGGGAAACGACGCAGGCCCGTCAGGCCTCCTCGAAACGGCATCCACGATCCCGGCGACGTTGCTGATCTTGGCGACGGCCGCTCTTGGCGCGCTCGCGTGGCGCCGCGGCGCGAAGGACGCCGGACGCCTCGCGGTCCTTGCCGTCGCGGGCGCGGCGCTGGGCGTCGCGGCGGTGTCGCGCATCACCAGCATCCTCGGCCCGTATCTTGTGCGGTGGGCATGGGTGGTGGCGGCTCTGGTGTGGCTCTCGCTCGCTTGGTCACTCTGGTCGCTGCTGTCACGGGCGTCCATGACCAGAGCGCTCGTTGGCGCGGCACTCGTGGCCCTGATCGGAATCTCCGCGAGCAACGCGTGGGCAGCCGCGTCGGTTCGCGCGCCGGACCAGCAGTTCTCCGACACGATCGCTCGGCTCGGCCCACCTACGGCAGCCCACCTCCGACGCGACCAGAGGTACCTGCTGACGTTTGTCGACAGCGGGAACTTTGGGACGATGGGCGAGGGGATGTTCGTGGACCTCGCTGAGCGCGGCCAGCAAGTTCGGGTCGCGTCGGAGTTGTCGCGCCTGTTCGGCTCATGGCGCACGGCGCGCAGATCTCAGGTCGACGGTGTTGTCATTGTGGTCACTGGGGGCGACATCGAGCGGGGTTGGAGCCCACCGTCGGGCGCAAAGCGCATCTCGTCGTACGATCCCTTGAGGCCGAGCGAGCGCGCCCGGTCACAGCGCCTAGAGCGCCAAGCGCGCGACAGACTCGCACTCAACGCTCCGCCCGGGGCGCTACCCGTCCTCAGCCCGTTCGGCCGGAAGCAGCTCGTCGACGACGGTGTCGACGCGCACGTCGTCGACGAGTTGCGGCAGCTTCACCAACGCGGTGATGCGTACTCCGTGTACGCCGCGCCCAAGTGACAGGAGAGACTCGGGCGTCGATGCGCGAGCTCTTCCTCAGTCCGTCGGACCGATCGGCCCGACAGCGCACGACCTTGGTATCACGGCACGTCTCGACCGAGATCCGCTGGCGCCGGAGCCGCACGGAACGACACCCTTCCGGCGACGTCGTTCGCCAAGACGCCGTCTCGGCGCCGGGCTGGGACATCACGTACGCCGTACGACCAGGCGGACCGACGAGGTTGCGCGGTCTCGCCGCCGGCACCTCTGCGTCAGACCGAGCGGACCAGCACGTTGACGAGAATCGTGAGAAGGATCGATGCGGCGAGCGAGAACACGACGTTGTTGCAAATCGCCGACGATGCCCCTAATCCCGCGCTCGAGTTGACGGGTCGCGGCGGGTGTGAAAACCTCGTTTTCAGTGAAGGGCGAGGGAGGGCTGGTCGATCGAGAGGTCGATCCCGGCCGGCAGAAGTCGGACGACGAGCTCGGGCGACTGCTCGCCGCCGCCGAGGCGGTGCTGGCCGAGCAGGGCTATGCGGGACTGCGGGTCGACGACGTGCTGGAGGCGGCCGGGCTCTCGACCCGGGCGTTCTATCGGCACTTCCGCGGCAAGTCGGAGCTCTTTGTCGCGCTGTTCGACCGCGAGATGACGCGAGCGCAGCAGCGGCTGCAGGCGAAGCTCGCGGCCGCGCCGACGCCGGAGGCGAAGGTCGAAGCCTGGACGGTGGCGGTGCTCTCGCTCGCCTACGACAGCCGACTCGCCCGGCGCACGCGCCTGTTCCAAGTCGAGCGGCAGGTCATCGCGCGCGAGTTCCCGGATGGGATCGCGCGCTGCATCAGCTTGATGGTGGAGCCGCTCGAGGACGCGATCGAACAGGGCGCGGTCGCAGGAGCGTTCCGAGGTGCCGACCCGCCGCGCGACGCGCGTGCCATCAATCACCTGTGCACGGGCCTCATGACCGACCAGCTACTCGGCGTCGGTGATCGCCTGACCCGCGAGGACGCCGTGGCACTGGCCACTCGCTTCGCGATCACGACGCTGCGGGGACCGAAGTGAGCCGCGACGACCTGCTGCGCGACAAAGCGTGCATCGTCGGGATCGGACGCTCTGCGTATGGCAAGCGTGGCGCGCTCGCCGGGGAAGGCACGCTTCGGCTCGCGCTGCAGGCGATCCACGACGCGTGTGAGGACGCGGGTCTCGATCCCAAGGAGCTCGACGGGTTCTCGTCCTACTCCGACGACGCCGCGCACCCGTCGATGCTGCAGATGGCGTTGGGCACGCCCCGCGTGCGGTACGCGGCCATGGTCTGGGGTGGCGGCGGCGCGGGCATGGGTGGCGCGTTCGTGAACGCGGCCATGGCAGTCGCCACGGGTGTCGCCGAGCACGTCGTCGTCGTCCGTGCGATCAGTCAAGGGAAGCAGCGCTTCGGACGATCTCTCGCCGGCGTGCAGGGACAGCTCCCCGCTCCGTTTGGCTACGCCCTCCCGTTCGGGCTGATGTCGCCGGCGCAGATGTTCGCGCTGCCGGCGCGGCGCCACATGGCCGTGCACGGGACGACGATCGACCACTTCGCCGAGGTGTCGATCAACGCTCGTCGGAACGCCGCAACCAACCCCGACGCGATCTTCCGAACCGAGATCACCGTCGATGACCACCACAACTCCCGGATGATCGCCGACCCGCTGCGCCTGTTCGACATCTGCATGGAGAGCGACGGCGCCGCCGCGATGATTCTCACGACGCCGGATCGGGCGAAGGACCTCCGACAACCGCCCGCCTACGTGCAGGCGGCGTCGATGGCAGGCGGCTATCGCTGGGGCGAGGGGATGCTCTCGGGCCACAACATGCCGGAGGCTGATTACCCCACCGCGGGCCAGCGCGCCACGGCCGAAGAGGTGTATCGGCTAGCAGGCGTGGGCCCGGACGACATTGACGTCGCACTGATCTACGACCACTTCACGCCGCTCGTCCTCATGGGGCTGGAGGACTTCGGTTTCTGCAAGCCGGGGGAGAGCGGCCCGTTCGTGGCCGACGGCAACATCCGGCGCGAGGGATCGCTCCCGGTCAACACGCACGGGGGGAACCTCGCCGAGGTGTACCTGCACGGCGTCACCCATGTGCTCGAGGCGGTGCGGCAACTGCGCGGCACCGCTGCCAACCAGATCGCGGGTGCCGAGGTCGCGCTCGTCGTCGCCGGCGCCGGCCCGACGCCCAGCGGCTCGATGATCTTGAGGAAGTGAGGCCGTCGTGAGCAGCCAGTCCGCCGGCAATGTGGTGAACAGCGCCGACTCGCACGTCGTCGAGCCGCTCGACCTCTGGGTGCAGCGACTTCCGACGCAGCTGCGAAGGCGCGCGCCGCGCATCGAGGAGGTCGACGGGCGCTGGGTGTTCATCGTCGAAGGCATGCCGCCTCGCCGCATGGGCGCGCCGACGGACGAGGCAGAGAAGAAGGACGAGAACGAGAAGAAGGCGACCAGTTTCCGCGCCGGCGGCTCGGACCCCGACAAGCGCAAGGACGACCTCGACGAGGACGGCGTCTGGGGCGAGGTCCTGTACCCGACGATCGCGCTGTTCGGGTTCATCATCCCCGACGCTGAGCTCCGCTGGGCGACGGCGCGCGCCTACAACGACTGGCTCACCGAGACGTTCGCGGCGGCGTCGAAGCGTTTCGCGGGTGCGGCGTTGATCCCGGTCCAGGAGCCCGACGAAGCCGTGCGCGAGATCGAGCGCGTCGCCGGCCTCGGCCTGCGGTCGATCATGCTGCCGATGCAACCGCCGGCGGGCGCGCCGTACAACACCGACCGGTACGACCCCGTCTGGGCGGCGGCGCAGGCACACGGCATGCCGGTGAGCTTCCACGTTGGCACCGGCGCGAATCCGGTCACCGAGCGCGGGCCGGGCGGGGCGGTCATCAACTACGTCGAGGTCGGATTGGGCGCGCAGCGCACGCTCGCATACCTCGCGACCTCCGGCGTACTGGAGCGGTTCCCGGAGTTGCATGTCGTCATGGTGGAGTGCGGCGCGGGCTGGCTGTCGTGGCTGCTCGAGCGCATGGACGAGGCGTTCGAGGAGCACACGCATTGGGTGAACCCGAAGCTCGCCGAGCCGCCGAGCTTCTATGTGCGTCGCCAGGGGCACGTCACGTTCGGCAACGACGCCGCCGGGGTCGTGAACCGAGAGTTCACCGGTGTGGAGCCGCTGCTGTGGGCGTCCGACTACCCCCACCCCGAGGGCACGTGGCCGCACACCCAGCAGACGCTGGAACGGATCTTCGCCGGCGTCGACGCCATACAGCGGCGGCGTATCACCTACGAGACGACCGCGCAGCTGTACGGGCTCGAAGCACCGGTCGGGGCGAGCGCATGACCGCACTGCGGGACGGCGCGCCCTACCTGCCCGACGGTCTGCCGCTTCCGCCCGTCGACCGCACCAACGCCGGATTCTGGAAGGCGGCGGCCGAAGGGCGGCTCGACGTGCAGCAGTGCCGCAACTGTGGCGCGCACCGCCACCCGCCGACCGAAGGCTGCTACCGGTGCGGATCTCTGGAGTGGGGCTGGGCCACGCTACCGGGCACCGGGTCCGTGTTCACGTACACCTGGGTCGTGCAGCCGCTGCACCCGGCGGTCGAGGCGGTTGCCCCGTACAACGTCGCGGTCGTGGAGGTCGACGGCGTGACCGACGAGCCCGTGCGAATCGTCAGCAACGTCGTCGACGCGACCGAGGAAACGCTGCGGGTCGGGGCGCGCGTCACGCTCGCCTGCGACAAGCTCACGGACGACGTGGGACTGCCTCGGTTCCGGTTCGCGTAATCTCAGCCGTATGGCTACCGAACCCAAATCGTTCTTCCTGACCAAGGACCTCCACGACTATCTCGTCGCGCACATCCCGCCGCTCGACGACGTGCAGCGCGACCTCATCGCCGAAACCGAATCGCTCGGCGGCATCTCGATGATGCAGATCGCGCCCGAGCAAGGCGCCTTCATGACGTTGCTCACGCGAATCGTCGGCGCTCGCCGCGCCGTCGAGGTCGGCACGTTCACGGGTTACTCCGCGATCAGCATCGCCCGGGGACTCCCCACCGACGGAACACTGCTCTGTTGCGACGTGAGCGAGGAGTGGACGGCGATCGCTCGGAAGTACTGGGAGCGAGCGGGCGTCGACGGCAAGATCGAGTTACGCATCGCGCCGGCGCTCGAGACCCTTCGATCCCTCCCCGCGGGCGAGCAGTTCGACCTGGCGTTCATCGACGCCGACAAGCCGAACTACCCCCACTACTACGAAGAGGTCCTCGCCCGGCTCCGGCCGAACGGCGTCATCCTGGTCGACAACACCCTCTGGGGCGGCGCAGTCGTCGATGCGAACGCCACCGATGACAACACGAAGGCGATCAGGGCGTTCAACGACGCCGTCGCCGCCGACGAGCGGGTCGACAGCGTGATCCTCACCATCGGTGACGGGCTCACGCTGGCGCGCAAGCGCTGAGGCCACCTCAGTCGAGCTCGAGCCGACCTTCGGTGCCCACGTGACCGTGCACGCCCGTCCGCAGGTCGCGCGCCGGCGTGAGACGCGGCACGAGGTTGGTGATCACGAGCTCGCCGTCGTCACGGGTGCGCACGTCCCAGCGCGTCGCGTCGTAGCGCGGGCCGTTGCCTTCGAGGCTCTCGATCGCGCTCGTCGGTCCGAGCCGCACCCATCGCTTCGGCGCCAGCCCGGCGGCGCGCAGCCGCGTGTGCGCGTCGGCGTCCGAGGTCACGACAGCCGGCACCGTGCCGAGGACCTCCGCCGGGTCGCGTCCCGCCTCGGCCATGCCGTCGAGGACGTCGGCGGTGATCCCCAGCACGACCTGGGGTTCGAGCTGCCGGGTGAGCGCCGTGACGCGGAACGCGTCGAACGGCGTCGCGTCGGCGGACGAGTACAGCGCGCCGACCCTGCCCGCGGCCTGTTCGAGCGGGACTGCATGCATGGCCTGCGAGAGCATCGCGACGATCAGGACGAGCCCACCGGGCTCGACGCCCAATGCGGTGAACCGCGGCGCGAGGGACTCCGCCTCGTCCTCGATGTCGCGCTGCGCCACCGGCCACGGCGTCACATCGCCGTCGACGACCAGCCGGCCGACGCCCCACACCCTGGGCGGGTCTTCGAATCGCTTGGCGAACATCACTGCTTGGCCACGCGCGGGATCTTGTGCGGGGGACCCTGCCGGAGCAGCAGCTCGTTTGCGACCAGCTCGACATCGGGCTCCACGCCGACGGCCGCGTGCACCGCATCCGTCAGGCGCGTTCGGAGATCGGCTGAGCCGCGCGCGCCGTCGGTGGCGTAGCCCACGCGCAGGCGCAGCCGTTCGACCTCGCGGCCCGTCCGGATCACCTGGAACAACCCCGCGCTCGTCTCGGGAACGCCTTCGATGGCCGCCCACAGGTCGCCCGGGAGCACGGACCTGCCGTCGACCACGACCTCGTCGCTCTTCCGTCCCAGAGGCCACACCCGGCCGTGCGTCCGCCCGCACGCGCAGGGCTCGCGCGTGATGCGCACGAGGTCGTCGGAGCGGTAGCGGACAAGCGGCGCGATCTTGTCGATCAGCGTCGTCGCAACCAGCTCGCCTCGCTCGCCGTCACCGACCGGATCGGCGCCGTCAGGCTCGACGTGCTCGAGGTAGCAGGTGTCCTCCCAGAAGTGGTAGCCGTCGTGCTCGCGGCATTCGGTCGCGGCCCCCACGTCACCGACACCGGTCTGCATGAACAGCTCGAGGCCCCAGCCGTCCTCGACGAGCCGACGCGTGCGAGGGCCGATCGGCTCCCCGGCGAACACCACCCCGCGGTAGCTCGAGAACGCGTCGGTTAGATCAACTCTCTCGCGCGCCGCAAACTGCTCGAGCGCCATGACGAGCGGCCCCGAGAGGTTGTACCAGGCCGTCGGGCGGAGCTCCCGGCTGAATCGGACCAGCTGCGGTACGTCGGCGGGTTGATGGTCGACGAAGACGGGCGTGGCACCGATGCCGCGGATGGTGTCGTGGATCCCCGGGCCCCGGAACGTGAACAGGCATTCCGTGAAGTAGTCGCCGGGCCGGCAGCCGAGCTCCCAGAACTCGCGCACGAGCATGCTCGGCCCGCGCCCCGCGTACGGCGCCGGCGTCGGATCACCGGTCGTGCCCGACGTCGAGAAGATCGCGCTGAACACCTCGGTCATCTTCGGGTCGAGGCACAGCAAGCCGCCGTACGGATCGTGATGGCGGTCGCGGAAGGCGCGGATGGCGTCCTTGTCGATGAACGGCACCTTCTCGCGAAGGTCGTCCATCGAGCCGATGTCGTCGGCGGTGATGCCGGCGGCGTCCCACGTCTCGCGTATCAGCGCCGACCGCTGGTACGCCCACGGGAGCAGGTCGCCGAGCAGTCGTTCGTCGCGCGCGCTGTCGATCTCCTCACGGGGCATCGTCTCGATCTCGGGCGAGAAGTAACGGCGGCCGGCGTTACCCATGAGCGCGCACCGTAGCCGTGGGCGCAAAATGAGTAGGGCTTACTCAGGCTCGCAACACGTGGTGCGTGGTCCTCTTGCAACCGTCGCCCGACAAACGGATGCAACGAGCCGGACATTGGCCACGGACTGGGTCGAAAAGGTCAACACCACCGCGCAGGAGCACGTGCCCGAGCCCGTCGTCGCCGCGGGCATCCTCCAACCGTCGGGGACCTGGGGAGCGTTCGGGCTCGAGCACGTGAGCGGCGCGGCGGCGATGTTCAAGCGCCGGAAGGTGAACAAGGACGCCGGCGGCCTCGCCAAGTCATCGTGGAAGGGCACGAAGACCGCGCTTCTCGCCGTCACCGCCGACAAGCTCTACGCGTTCTCGGTGAAGCAGAAGGGCCGCAACTGGAAGGTGCAGGAGCCGTTGGGAGTGTGGGATCGGTCGGACCTGCAGATCGAGACCGCGCCGGGAAAGCTCGCGACGAAGGTCGTCTTCGACGTCGCGTCCACGGGTGAGCACTACGAGCTCGAGGCCACGACCATCGGAGGAAGCGGTATCAACGACGCCTTCGTTGCCGCGATCGCCTGAGTCGGCGTCTCAGAACTTCCCGGTGCGGCCGAAGCGGTAGTAGCCGGCGAACGTCTCGTTGACCTCGTCCGGGATCGGAACGACCTCTCCGATCTGGCGGGCCCCCCAGATGATCTCGGCTGTGCGCTCGACGAGGTGCGCGACATGCAGGACGTCCTTCGGGTCCTTGCCCACCGCGAACAACCCGTGGTTGGCCATGAGCACGGCCGCGCGCTCGCCGACGCGTTTGGCGACCTCGTCGGCCAGCTCGTCGGTCCCGGTCGTCTTGTAGTCGGCGACCTCGACGTCACCGCCCACATACACGACGAACTCCTCGATCACGGCGGGGATCGACTGACGCGTGAGGGCGAACATCGTGGCGTGCTTGGCGTGGCAGTGCATCGTCGCGTTGACCTCGTCGTGGAGCCGCAGCGCCGAGAGGTGGAGCGCCTTCTCGGTCGTCGGGTTGTGCTCGCCCTCGAGCACATTGCCGTCGAGGTCGGTGACGACGAGGTCGTCGAGCGTCATGTCCATGTAGTCGAGCGACGACGGTGTGAGCACCGCATTGCCGTCGGGCAGGCGGGCGCCGAGGTTCCCGGCCGTTCCCTCGACGAGGTTGCTCCGCAGCATCTCCTTGGCGGCCCAGAGGACGGCCTCTTTCGTCTCCTGCGCGGTCAGCTTCGTGGGGCTCATGCGGACAGGACCTCCGGGTTGACCAGGTTGTCGGGCTTCCCTCCGCCGAGCAGCTGCTCGAGGCCGTCGGCGATGAGCTTCGAATGGTTCGCCTCCGTGTCGTACGTCGCGCCGCCGATGTGCGGCGTCAGCACGACGTTCGGCATCGACGCCAGAGGGTGGTCGGTGGGCAGGTGCTCGCCCTCGAAGTGGTCGAGACCGGCGCCGCCGAGCGTGCCCGACCGCAGCGCGTCGACCAGGGCATCGGTGTCATGCAGGGCAGCGCGCGCGCTGTTCAGATAGATCGCGTCGTCCTTCATCCGCGCGAACTGCTCGCTGCCGATCATGCCTTGGGTCTCCGGCGTGACCATCGCATGCATCGAGACCACATCGGCCTGGTCGAGGAGCGCATCGAGCGTGTGCGTCGCGTCGTCGGCGTACGGATCGTGCGCGATCACGCGCAGGCCGAGGCCCTCGAACCGCCACCGCGTCGCGCGACCCACCGCGCCCAGGCCGACGAGGCCCGCCGTCCGCCCCGCCAGCTGCCACGCCCGGAAGCGCTGGTAGGGGATCGTGCCGTCGCGGTAGATCTCGCCCTCGCGAACGTCGCGGTCGGCGCGCACGACTCCGCGGTTCACGGCCAGCAGCAGCGCTGCGGTGAGCTCGGCGACGGCGTCGGCGTTGCGGCCCGGCGCCCGGAGAACGGGAATGCCGCGCGTCGTAGCAACGGTGACGTCGACGTTGTTCGGGTCGCCTCGACATGAACCGATGGCGAGTAGGGGGAGATCGAGGACCGGGCCCCTGACCGAGTCGCTCTCGACGATGACGACGTTGGCGCCCTCGCTTTGGACCCGCTCGGCGAGCTGGTCGGCGTTGTAGATCCGCAGCGGCTGTTGCTCGATCCACGGGTCGTACACGACGTCGGCGATGCGCCGGAGCTTCTCCAGACCCTCACCGCGAAACGGCGCGGTGACCAGTGCCTTGGGTCTTTCGGCCACGTCAGCTCCCGCTCGATTGCTGCTGTGTCTGCGGCTCGCGGTCCGCGAGGTCGGAACGGTACTCGGGGTGCGCGGACAGCCACTCGGCGGCGCGGCGCATGCTCTCCTCGTTCTTCTTGTTGATGAAGCGGTAGATCGGCCCCTCGAACCACTTCCACGGGGCCTTCGTGAGGTGGTAGCGCTCCTCGAACTCGAAGCGAGTGCGATCGCGGCCGAGCGGCTCCAGGTGCACCTTGCCCGTCTGATCGTTTCCGACGTCCTTCGAGATCATCGTGAACGTGTAACCGCGCTCCGGCTCGACGTCTGTGACG
This sequence comes from Actinomycetota bacterium, assembly GCA_030948625.1. Classification (GTDB taxonomy): domain Bacteria; phylum Actinomycetota; class Acidimicrobiia; order IMCC26256; family JACDBD01; genus JALZAA01. The sequence continues at coordinate 4,804 of JALZAA010000241.1, read as the reverse complement.
AGCTCGAGAGCGGACCCTTCGCGTCCGAACGGCATGCGGTAGATCACCCGTCGCAGCCTTCCGTTGTGGTGCTCGTCGCCGGGCCAAAGCACGTCGACCCGCTTGACCATCGGCGCGTAGTCGGTCCAGCGGTCGTAGTCCTGGAACAGTGCCCAGATGCGTGCTGCAGAGTGCGGCATCTCGAACGAATAGCGGTGTTCTCGCACCATCCCCCCCGGGGTCGATCGGCCGTTCCCTGACTATCGTGTCAGGTTCGAGAGGCAGGCAGGAAGGCGTAGGAAGGTAGGGAATGCCCATCCACTACGAGCGGGACGACGAGCACATCGCCCGCATCACGATCGACCGGCCCGAGGCCCGGAACTCGGCCGACATGGAGCACTTCAAGCAGCTCCGCGAGGCGTGGGAACGCTTCGATGGCGACCCCGACGCGTGGGTCGCCATCATCACGGGCGTCGGCGACGCCTTCTTCACCGGCGCCGACCTCAAGACCTACGTCCCAGAGATCACCAAGGTCGCCGAGCGCATCCAGAAGGAAGGGCTCAGCGAGGTCGACGGGTACCGGCTCGACGACGGCACCAAGGCGGTGCTCCGCGCGGCGAAGATCTGGAAGCCGATCATCGCCGCCGTGAACGGATTCTGCACCGCGGGCGGGATGGAGATGCTCGGTGGCATCGACATTCGGGTCGCGTGTCCCGAGGCGAAGTTCTCGGTCATGGAGCCCAAGCGCGGTCTCTTCGCAGGCGGCGGGACGACTGTGCGGCTCCCTCGCCAGATTCCGTTCCCGTACGCCATGGAGTTCCTGTTGTGCGCCGACCTCATCCCGGCCGAGCGCGCGTACGAGATGGGGCTGCTGAACGCGGTCGTTCCACGCGACGAGCTGCTCGACAAGGCGTACGAGTACGCGCGCCGGATCACCGCCAACGCGCCGCTCGCGGTCCAGGCGACCAAGCAGAGCGTGTGGGAGGGTCTCGGGATGAGCCTGCGCGACGCGTACAAGAACGAGAGTCAGCTCAGCTCGATGATCTTCCAGACCGAGGACGCCAAAGAGGGCCCCCAGGCGTTCCGGGAGAAGCGCAAGCCCAACTGGCAGGGAAAGTAGCGCGGTGCCGCCTGTCGACGCGCACGCTCCGTGCGTCATCGGCGTCGGGCAGCGGACGTGGCATCCCGAAAACGTGGGGGAGCAGGGCGCACCTGAGCCGCTCGCCATGTGGGAGGAGGTTGCGCGGCTCGCCGGTGACGACACGGGGGCCGGGCCGCACGTGCTCGATCGGCTCGACAGCTTGCAGATCGTGTACTGCCAGACGTGGCAGTACGACGACCCGACGGCACGGTTGGCGGCGCGACTCGGCGTCTCGCCTCGCCACTCGTACTACTCGGGTATCGGTGGGACCACGCCGCAAGTGCTCGTGAACGACATCGGTGCACGGATTCTCGCGGGCGAGCTCGACGTAGCGCTGGTGTGCGGGGCCGAGGCGCTGGCGACGCAGCGGCGTTTCAAGCGACGCGGCGAGCGCTACGAGTACAGCTTCAAACCAGACGAGCGGCGTCCGTTCCCGTGGGAAGCGCCGTTCCTTCCCGCCGAGGTCGCGCACGAGGTCTTCCAGGCCTGGCTGACGTTCGCCCTGTTCGACAACGCCAGGCGCGGTCACCTCGGGGTCGGGCTCGACGAGTACCGCCGGGAGCTGGGGGAGCTGCTCGCGCCTTTCACCGACGTGGCTGCCGCCAACCCGAACGCGTGGTTCCCGGTGGCGCGATCCGCGGACGAGATCATCACGCCGACGCCCGAGAACCGCATGGTCGGCTACCCGTACACCAAGTACATGGTGTCGATCATGGACGTCGACATGGCCGCCGCGGTGGTCGTCGCCAGTCACGAGGCAGCTGATGCACTCGGTGTCCCGACGGACAAGCGCGTGTACCTGCGAGGATGGTGTTACGCCACCGACCCGACGTACGTCGCCGAGCACGACGAGATGTGGCGCTCGCCGGCGATGACGGCCTCGGCGGCAGAGGCTCTTCGTGTCGGCGGTGTCGGGGTGGACGACGTCGCGCATCTCGACGTGTACAGCTGCTTCGGCAGCTCGGTGAACTTCGCGCGCGACGCGCTCGGGTTGGACGACGGCGATTCCCGTCCGCTCACCGTCACGGGCGGCTTGCCGTATCACGGAGGCGCGGGCAGCGACTACATGACCCACTCGATCGCGACGATGGCCGACGTGCTGCGCCGCGACCCGGGCTCGTACGGTCTCGTCAGCGGGGTCGGCATGCACATGACCAAGCACGTGTACGGGTTGTATTCGACCGAGCCGGGGGCGGTCGCGCCGCCCGAGCAAGAGCGCGTGCAGGCGAGCGTCGACGCCGGCGGCAAGCGCGCGATCCGCGACATTTACGACGGTGCGGCGACGGTCGCCGCGTACTCCGTCGTGCACGGGCGGGACGGCGAGCCAGAATGGGGAGTGGTCGTGGGCGACCTGCCCGACGGCGACCGCGCGTACGGCAAGGTGCTCGACGCCGAGCTGCTCTCGTCGATCGAGGGTGAGGAGCTGGTCGGGCGCAAGGTCACGCTCACACCGACCGAGGCCGAGACCGCGGCGGGCAAGCAGCAGATCAACGTGGCGACGGTGTGAAGGAGCGCGTCGAGAGACCTGGGCCAGCTACGGGGGAGGTAGGACCCCTCCGTTCGGAGGCGCGAACTGCCCCCGGTACAGCCTGACGTTCTCGGTGTTGTGCGGCTCGCCGTTCACGCTGTAGACGGCCGTCCATCCCGCGCCGGTGAGGTTCGTCACCCGGGCGTCGTACCCGATCTGGCCCTGCTGAACGACCTCGGTGGCGACCAAACCTAGGTATTGCCACGGACCGTTGGGGTTGTCGGCGATCCATGCCCGAATGCGCGTGTCGAGCACATCGCTGCTCGCCGCCGCGACGTACTTCGTCCCGTACGCGGTCACGCTTAGCTGGCCGAGCGGAGCCTTGATGTCATCTTGGTTTTGATCGAGCGTGCCCGCAAACGTCTGCGGCTGCGCCAGCGTGAAATCGTTATTCCAGTCGAGCGGCGCGACCAGGCCGGTGTGGTACTTCCACGCGCTCGGAGTCGTGACGTCCGCGAAGGGCGCCCTGGCCACCCACACGTCGGCCGGGCCGAGGCTGGACCGCTTCGTCGTCCCGTAGAGGTACACAGTGCCGTCGGTGACGCGCGCCGAGCGGATCCCCCACGGGATCTGTCCGCCGCCGTACGGCGTCTGCGGGGCATTCTGCACCGGGAGGTTCGTGACGCCCTGGAGCGTGAGGTCGGGCAGGTGGTATTTGGCGACCGCGGTGCCGTAGAGGGTGAAGTTGAACGGCGGCGTCCCGCTGCCGGGACCGACCACGTACGCGAAGACGAGCAGCGTGTTGTTCTCGATGACCGTCGACCCCGGCCAGTACCAGCGCCCGGACGGCGCGGGGATGAGGTCGGTCCACTGGTGCGCCTGTCCGCCGAGCTTCGGGCGGAGGCAGGTGGGCTCCTGGAGGACCAGGCTGTTGTGGACGGAGCCTTCCGGGTGTGCCGACTGGTCGGGGTTGACGGTTCCGACGCCCGTGTCGCTCATCCACCACGCCGTCCGCCCGTCCGGCAGGAGGGCGGGGACGTAGCCGTCGGCGTGGATCCAACCGGTGTTGCCGTGGGTCAGCAGGTCGAAGTCGTTTTGGTACGCCGACGCGCTCCCGTAGGACATTCCGCAGGTCTCCGTCGCGAATACCGGCGGCGGCGGTGGTGGTGGTGGCGGTGGTGGTGGTGGTGGTGGTGGTGATGTCCCCCCAAAGCATCCAGCCGCGACCAAACAGGCCACAGCAATGAAGATGACCGTACGTTTCCCCTGCCGAACCACGAGCGGCGCTCAACTTGCAACTAGCAACTAGAGATCGCCGGACTGTAGCGGCTGCCAAGCCGACGTGCACGCATCTCGCCCCAAGCGACCACTTCAGCCTCTGGCGGTAGCCTCACCCCGCGGAGACGGCGCCAGACGAGGGCAACCAAGGAGCCACGGCGGCCCAGATTCGGGGGCGCCCCGTGACAAGGAGAGGTTGAACGCAATGGCCTGGGATTTCTCCACCGAGCCCGAGTTCCAGGAGAAGCTCGACTGGATTGCCGAGTTCGTCGGTGACCAGGTCGAGCCGCTCGACCTCGCGTTCGACTCGCACCTCGTCTACGACAAGAACCATCCTGTTCACGAGAAGGTGGTGCGACCGCTCCAGGACGAGGTGAGAGCGCGTGACCTCTGGGCGTGCCACCTCGGGCCCGAGCTCGGCGGGAAGGGCTACGGGCAGCTCAAGCTGGCGCTGATGAACGAGATCCTCGGGCGCTCGAACTGGGCGCCGAGCGTGTTCGGGTCGCAGGCGCCCGACTCCGGCAACGCCGAGATCATCGCCCACTACGGCACCGACGAGCAGAAGGACCGCTACCTGCAGCCCCTGCTCGACGGCCGCATTTCGTCGTGCTACTCGATGACGGAGCCGCAGGCCGGCTCGGACCCCCAGCAGTTCCGGTGCCGAGCAGAGCGCGATGGCGACGAGTGGGTCATCAACGGTGAGAAGTGGTTCTCGTCCAACCTGCGGTATGCGGCGTTCGCGATCGTCATGGCGATCAGCGACCCCGACGTGTCCGTGTACCAGGGCGCGTCGATGTTCCTCGTGCCGACGGACACGCCCGGCGTCAACATCGTCCGCAACGTGGGGTTGGGCGGCGAGCGGGAGGGGGAGGGCTCGCACGCGTACGTGCGCTACGAGAACGTGCGCGTGCCGACCGAGAACCTGCTCGGCGCAGAGG
>JALZAA010000225.1 GCA_030948625.1 Actinomycetota bacterium | reverse complement strand
TGGCCGCACAGCCGGAGCTTGCGACGGCGTCAGGAGAGCTTGTGCACGAGCTGATCGTCCGGGGCGGCACGGTGGTCGACGGCACGGGCGGCCCCGCGTTCACGGCCGACGTCGGCGTCGACGGGGGCAAGGTCACCGAAGTCGGCCGCATCGACGGCGACGCCGCCGAGGTGATCGACGCGACCGGCAAGGTCGTGACGCCCGGGTTCGTCGACGTGCACACCCACTACGACGGCCAGGTCACCTGGGACCCACTGCTCACGCCGTCGTCGTGGCATGGCGTCACCACGGTGGTGATGGGCAACTGCGGTGTCGGCTTCGCGCCGGTGCGGCCCGACAAGCACGACTGGCTGATCGGGCTCATGGAGGGCGTCGAAGACATCCCCGGCGCGGCGCTCGCCGCCGGCATCCGCTGGGGCTGGGAGTCCTTCCCCGAGTTCCTCGATTTCCTCGACCAGCAACCGCTCGCGCTCGACATCGGGACGCAGGTCCCGCACGGCGCCGTGCGCGGCTACGTGATGGGGGAGCGCGGCGCGCGCAACGAGCCCGCCACGTCCGACGACACCGCGGCGATGGCCTCGATCGTGCGGGAAGGAATCGAAGCGGGCGCGCTCGGCGTCTCGACGTCGCGCACGATCGCTCACCGCGCCATCGACGGCGAGCCCGTGCCCGGCACGTTTGCCGCCGAAGACGAGCTCTTCGCGCTGGGCCGGGCGCTCGCCGAGGTCGACGCCGGTGTATTCGAGCTCGCGCCCGCCGGTGTGCTGGGCGAGGACCTCGCCGCCGCCGACCGCGAGATGGACTGGATGCGGCGGCTCGCGGCCGAGATCGACCGACCGGTGACCTTCGCGATGATTCAGCACGACCAGGATCCCGACCAGTGGAAGCGCATGCTCGACCTCGCGCTCGAGGTCTACGACAAGGGCGTTCCTATCCGGCCTCAGATCGCGGGCCGTCCCCTCGGTCTGCTGCTCGGGCTCCAGACCTTCCATCCGCTCCGCGACCGGCCGAGCTACCAGGCGATCGAGCACCTGCCGCTCGACGAGAAGGTGGCGCGTCTTCGCGACCCTGCCGTGCGCGAGGCCATCCTCTCCGAGACGCCGCTCCACGACGACGTCATGGCGTTCATCGGCCTCGGGTTCGACCGGATCTTCGCCATCGGCGAGCCGCCCGACTACGAGCCCGCTCCGGACGAGAGCATCGCGGCGCGAGCGGAGCGCGAGGGACGCGACCCGACCGATCTCTTCTACGACTTGCTGCTTGCTCACGACGGGCGCGAGCTGCTGCTCAGGCCGCTGCTCGGGTACAGCCGGTTCACGCACGACCCGATCCGCGAGATGGTGCTGAACCCCGCGACCGCGCTCGGGCTCGGCGACGGCGGCGCGCACTGCGGCGCCATCTGTGACGCCAGCATCGAGACGTACATGCTCACGCACTGGGTGCGCGATCGCAGCCGCGGCGAGCGCCTTCCGCTCGAGCTCGTCGTGCGCAAGATGACCAGCGACACCGCGGCCCTGTACGGGCTCGGCGACCGCGGCGAGATCCGGCCTGGAAAGAAGGCCGACCTCAACGTGATCGACCTCGAGCGTCTCGCGCTGCGGCGGCCCGAGATGCACTACGACCTCCCCGGTGGCGCTCGCCGCCTGTTGCAACACGCTGAGGGTTACGACGCGACGATGGTGAGCGGCGAGGTCGTCATGCGCGACGGCCGCGACACCGGCGCCCGACCGGGCGCGCTCGTGCGGGGCGCGCTGGCTTGAGCGCGGCGCCTACGGCTACCGCTAGGTGCTCACCTGGACGTTGTGAACGGGTCGGACCTCGATCTCGGGAACCGGCATCCCGGAGGCGCCGATCTCCTGTCGAAAGCGTTCACTTCCCGTGAAGTCTTGGATGGCTTCCTCCGACTCCCACGTCTCGATCACCATGAAACCGTCGTCGGTAGGAACGCAGACGTGATGCAACAGACCGGGCGGCAGTCCGTCGTTGATGAGGCTCGCCGAGGCCTGGTCGTATTGGGGAAGCGTGCCGCCGTTGACGGTTGCGATCAGATGAGCCGCCATGATTGGTCTCCTTTGTTGGGCAACGAGTGATCAGGCCAGCGTCGGCCGGTCCTCGGGGCGGATGCCGCGCAGGCCGAACCACGCCAGCTCGGAGATCCACGCCGCCAGCTCGTCGGAGTCGTGCGACGCGTCGGGGTCGGTGAGGGCGTGACGACTCGTCGCCTCGGCGACGCCGACGAGCGCGTGCGCCAGCACCCGGCGGTGCTCGGCCGTGCCTTCGATCTCGATCAGCTGGCTGATGGCGTCGGCCGCGTCGTGCAGGACCTGGTCGACGATGCGGGCGAACTCGGGGTCGTTGCGTGCCGACGCGCCGAACAGCAGCCGGAACGCGGCGCGGTCGTTGGTGACGAAACGGAAGTAGGCGCTGAAGCCCGCCTCGACGCGCTCCCGGCCCGTGTTGACCCTGCTCGTCGCCTCGGTCAGCTCGTCGAGGAGCTGGCGGCCGACGTCGGCGAGCAACTCGACGAACAGCGCCCGCTTCGACGGGAAGTGCTGGTACAGCACGGGCTTGGTGACCCCGGCGGCGGTGGCGATGTCGTCCATGGCCGTCGCGGAGAAGCCGCTCGTCGCGAAGACGTCACACGCGACGTCGAGGAGTTGGCGCCGGCGCTGCTCGGCCGGGAGTCGCATCGCCATCGGCGACACGTTACTCCCGAGTACCTCAGCCGCTGCTCTTCAGCGGCATCTCGTAGCGGTCGGTGACGCCGAAGTTGTCGCGCCATCTCGCGTCGACCTCGGCCTTCTCGTCCGTCGAGAGCGGAAGGTCGGAGGCGGCGGCGTACTCGCGCACCTCATCCGCGGTGACACATGTCGGCAGCACGGTCGTGAAGCCGTCCATGGCCAGGATCCCTGCCACCGCGCCCTGGCCGATGGTGCGGCCGGTCTCGGGCCCGTGCAGGAATGTCAGCGTGTCGGCCTTGTCGAAGAGGTCGAGGAGGTTCTCACGCTTACGGTGCGCGCGGTGGTCGTCGCCTTCGAAGACCGTGTCGCGTGTGACCTTGCCCGAGAGGACGTCGGAGGCGTGCGGTACGCGGGCGATCAAGCCGACCCGGCCCTCCGTCACGGCAGGCTCGGCCGCGAACGACCTGCCCGGCTCCTGCTCGAGCAGGTTGAACACGGTCTGGACCGAGACGATCGCCCGGTTCTGCAGCGATTCGAGTCCTTCGTCCTGCCATCCGATGGCGGGGCCCAGCGCGACGCCGATCTCGCGCACCTTGCCCTCCACTCGCAGCCGCTCGAGCTCGTCCCACAGCGCGTCGTCGCGGACGGGCTCGATGCGGACGTTGTGCAGCTGGAGGAGGTCGATGTGGTCCCGGTCGAACCGGCGCAGCGACGCCTCCACCTGGGCCCGGACTGACTCCGGGCGCCAGTCCTGCGGCCGCTCGGAGTGCCCGGGCGCGATGCGGGGCGCGTCGATGTCGTAGCCGCACTTGGTCGTGAGCACGACGTCGTCGCGCCGTCCGAGCAACTCGGCCAGGATGGTCTCTCCGAACCCGTCCTCGCCGTACACCGGGGCCGTGTCGAAGAAGGTGACGCCGGCATCGAGCGCTTCGTGCACGAGGCCCGCCTTGTCGTCGACCTTGCCCCACCAGTCGGTCGCGATCGTCCACGCGCCGAAGCCCACCTCGGAGACGACGAGCTCGCTGTTCCCGAACCTGCGGTAACGCACGGGTCGAGAATACGACGGGGGAGATGAGGGAGCGAAGCGGGCGCTACTGGGTCGTGACGCTCGCCAGCAGGCGACTCGCTGCCGCTTCGAACCGGGCGGTGTCGCCGTACGGACGGGCCACGAGCATGGCGCCTTCCAGGCCGCCGACGATCGTCTGCGCGGCCTCCTCGGCCGATCCGATGACGTGCAACGTGCCTTCCGTCTGCCCTTGCTCGAGCACACGGCCGAGCCACGCCTCGTTGTCGTCGAAGAAGCGCACAACGGCGTCGCGCATCGGCTGAGGGAGCGTCTGGTAGTCGGCCGCGAGCATGCCGCAGAGGCACATGCGCTGGTCGCGCAACACGTCCAGGTACAAGCTCGCGTACGCCTCCAGCTTGGCGGGCGCAGCCTTCCGCCGCGCATCGATCGCGGCGAGCGCGTCGGTGAAGCGCGCCGCGTACCGCCGGACGAGCGCTTCGCCGAGCTCCGCTTTGCCGGCGAAGTGGTAGTGCAGGGCGGCGGTGGTCACGCCGAGCTCGGCCGCCACATCGCCGTAGCTGAAGCCGTTGAACCCGCGGACCTGCACCAGCCGCTCGGCGACGTCGAGGATCTCCGATGCGGTGTCGGTCTGAGCGTCCTGACGGGTGCGCGCCACCGGCTCCATCCTCCTGAACGCGGTGAGCCTTGACGACTTACCTACTAGTTAGTAAGGATACGTCGAGAGCGCTGCCGGGCGCCAAGGAAGGCGCCGAGGGAGGGAGGAGCACCCATGCAACAAACAGAGCACCGAAGCTTTCAGACGCCGGACGAGACCCGTGAGTTCCCGAACGGCCGGGCCGAGATCGTGAACACCGCCGATGGTGAGATCGGCCGTCTGGTCCTGGAGCCGGGGTGGCGTTGGTCGAACGACGTCAAGCCGATCGCCAACACGGACAGCTGCGAAGCGCCGCACTTCCAGTACCACGCGGCCGGACAGTTGGCGATCCGGATGGACGACGGCACCGAGTTCGTCGCCGGGCCCGGCGACATTACGTCGTTGCCGAGCGGCCACGATGCCTGGGTCATGGGCGACGAGCCTGTGATCGTCGTGGACTGGTTCGGCGCGAGCAACTACGCCAAAGCCGGTTGAGCGATCTGGACTAGTTGAAGACGATCACCGAGCGGGCAACCTCGCCCGAGCTCATCTCGTCCATGGCCGTGTTGACGTCGTCGAGCCTGATCTCGTGGGAGACGAGCTCGTCGAGCATCAGCTTCCCCTCGGCGTAGAGGTCGGCGAGCATCGGGATGTCGTTGTGCACGTTCGACGACCCGTACAGGCAGCCTCGGATCTGCTTCTCCGAGAAGATGAGTCCGAGCCCGACGGGCACGGTCATCATCACGTCCATCGCCGGCACGCCCACGAGCACCGTCTGACCTCCCCGGCGCGTCATGGTGAACGCCTGGTCGATCGTCGCCTGGAGCCCGATTACCTCGAACGCGACATCGGCACCGCGCTGGCCGGTGAGCTCCATGACCTTCGAGATGCTGTCGTCCTCGCGCGCGTTCACGAGGTCGGTGGCCCCGAACTTCTGCGCCGTCTGGAGCTTCCCGTCCACCATGTCGATGGCGATGATGCGCTCGGCGCCCGAGTACTTGGCGCCCTGGATGACATTGAGGCCTACGCCGCCGCAGCCGATGACGGCGACCGTGTCGCCCTGCCGGATGTCCGCGGTGTTGTGGGCGGCGCCGAAACCGGTCAGGACACCGCAGCCGATCAGCGCTGCCGCCGTCAGCGGGATGTCCTTGTCGATCTTCACGGCGCTGATCGCGGGTACGACGGTGGACTCCGTGAACGTGCCGCTGGCCGACATCTGGAGCAACGGCTGGCCCTCGCGCAGGAAACG
>JALZAA010000209.1 GCA_030948625.1 Actinomycetota bacterium | reverse complement strand
GTCGCCTCTTCGCCATCTTTTTGGGCAGCGACGGCGACCGGGCGTCGCGCCGGAATCTGCGACAGACCCAGGCACTACTGCGGCACCGCTCCCCAGTCTGAACGCCGTCTTACGCGTTCGTGGACCCGGTCGAGGCCGTCGCGATCGTCAACCGACTCCAACACGAACGGAGTAGGGCAAGGCAGCGGCAGGACGGGTGTTGGTTGCTAGTGGTGTTCGTGGGAAGTGAGCCAGTTTGAGTCCCGGCCCGTCTAGTGAGAGCTGACCGGGCGGGTACGTTGGCGCCTGTGGCGAAACGGAAATCGAGGGGGACCGGCAGGGATTACACGGACTCCGGAGGTTCTGGCGGCCCGCCTGGCAAAAAGCAGAAGCGCAAGGTCCGCAGAAACAACAAGGGCAACAAGGCGTAGCTGCTGCCCCAACGCGGAAAACGGGAGACCCGCTCACTGGCCTCCCGCTTCCCTGCCGCCAGGGTCTCGCGTGGATCTCATCCGGCGGCTATAAGCCAGCGTGGACCCAATTGGGCGAAATGTAAACATCGCTGTGAACCTGACGGGAGGTCAGGCGGCTGCGTAGCCGTAGCAGTGGTGGCGGCTAACGTCCGCGGCATCCAGCCTGTCACTCTGATCTTGCTCGTCGCCGCCGTGGCGCTCGTCGTGATCGGCGTCGTCTTCTTCGCGTCGAGTCATCCGTTGCGCGGCGGCGTTCTCGTCGTACTCGCGCTCGGCTGTGTGGTTGGCGCGTGGCTCTCGATTAGGGCGGCTCGCGCTCGCTAGGCCGCGTCGGCGCACGCCCAGCAGCTCGGGCCGAGATCGCGTCGGGCGAGCCGGCTGCCGCACGCGACACATGGCGGCCGCTCCGGCGCCGGCGCCCGCCAATGGATCGGCCGGGCTCCGGCTCGTCGGGGCGGATGCCGATGGCGCGGCGCAGGTCGTCGAACGTCACGATGCCTTCCCCCCTGCTGCCCCTCTTCTGCCGGCGCCTCGGCTTCACCCGCCGCATAACAAAGGGCGGAACGCAAACGCCTGACAGCGCCAGGATCACCCCCGCGGCACGCGCATGCTCCGCGCGATGCTGAGCCACGAACAGGAGGCGAACATGACACGCAAGATTGTCGATTGCCGAGACTTTCCGAGTGAGACGAACTGCACGCTGACGATCTCGGGCCGGGAGATGGAGGTGCTCCAAGCCGCAGCCGAGCACGCTGTGTCGACGCATGGCCACGCCGACGGTCCGGAACTGCGGAAGCAGATTCACGCCATGATGAAGAACGAAGTTGCCGCGTCAGCCTGATCCACCGGCTCGTTTTTCGGCGGGGTCTGAAATGACGACTACCCAAGAGGCGTTCGAGGCGTGGGGCGACTACGACCGTGACAATCCCTTTCCATTATTCGCCGAGGTCCGCGCGCTCGGCCCGGTGCATGCGGTCACGCTGGCAGACGGACACGACGCGTGGCTGGTGGTCCGCTACGACGAGGCCCGTAGCGCGTTGAACGACCCGCGACTTTCCAAGGACATGCAGGCAGCCATGGCGAGCAACGCCGAGGTGGTCGCGGAGGGCCTTCCCGGACCGGCGTTCGCTCGGCACATGCTCGTCGTCGACCCGCCCGACCACACGCGTCTCCGCAGGCTCGTCTCGTCCGCGTTCTCCCTTCGCAGGATCGAGGGTCTGCGCCCGCACGTGCAGTCGATTGTGGACGATCTTCTGGACGATGTCGCCGGCGTCGGGCCGGACACCCGCGTCGATCTCGTCGCCTCCTTCGCGTTCCCGCTGCCGTTCACGGTCATCTGCGAGCTCCTCGGCGTACCCCACGTCGACCGAGGCGCGTTCGGCAAGGGACTGGGTGCGATGCTCGTGCCGACGCGCACGTCGGCGGAGTACGAACGCGCGAAGGCCGCCTCCGACGCCGTGGTCGGAATGCTTCGGGCGCTCGTCGAAGCCAAGATGACCGCGCCCGCTGACGATCTCGTCAGCGGGCTGATCAACGCGCGCGACGGTGACGAGCACCTCGACCAGCAGGAACTGCTCTCGACGATTTTTCAGCTCATTGTGGCCGGGCACGACACGACGACGAGCCTCATCGGCAACAGCGTCGTCGGTTTGCTTCGACATCCGGACCAGCTCGCGCGTCTTCGCTCGGAGCCGTCCCGCATCCCAGCCGCCGTCGAGGAGCTGCTGCGGTACGACGGGCCAGTACCGCACTCGACGTTCCGGTACGCCACTGAGCGCGTCGAGATCGGCGGTACGACAATTCCGGCCGGGGCGCAGGTGATCATCTCACTCGCCGCCGCCGACCGCGACGGGAGCCATTACGACGAGTCGGAGATGCTCGACATTGGTCGAGACGACTTCCGTCACCTCGCCTTCGGGCACGGCATCCACTTCTGCCTCGGCGCGGCGCTGGCGCGCATGGAAGGCCAGCTCGCGCTCGATTCGCTCCTCCGGCGTTTCCCGGACCTACGGCTCGCGGTTCCCCCCGAAGAACTGCGTTGGGGCCATGGTGACGGTCTCGTGCTTCGCGGTCTCACCGAGCTGCCAGTCATCCCAGGCCCCGCTCTCGCGCGCCCCACCACTTGAGAACGTCCGCGTCGAGGTTCTCTCTCGCATGTTCCTCGAGTGTCCGCGGATTCCGCGCTTTAGCCTGACGCGATGAGTGTCATGGGCCGGCGTTCGTTTCTGCGCCGGGCGGGAGCTGCGGGACTTGGGGCGGGGCTCGCGACGCAGCCCGGCTGGCTCACCGGATGCAGCTCGGGCGGTCCGGGATCGTCCGCGCTGCGTGAGCTCGCACGGCGAGTTCGAGGACGCGTGGTGGTTCCCGGCGACCGTGGCTATGCGAATGCTCGTGTGTTGTTCAATCCGCGCTTCGACGGCATTGGACCCGATGCCGTCGTCTTCTGCGCGGACGTGCGAGACGTAGAGACGACGATGCGGTGGGCCGACCAGCACGACGTGCCGCTCGTGCCGCGCAGCGGCCGCCATAGCTACGCCGGGTACTCCACGACTCAGGGTGTCGTGCTCGATGTCAGCCGGCTCGACGGCGTTGAGGTCGACTTGGCAAGCGGGACCGCTCGTATTGGGACCGGAGCGCGGCTCATTGACGTGTACTCGCGGCTCGCACAGCAGGGGGTGAGCATTCCCGCCGGCTCTTGCCCGAGTGTAGGGATCGGCGGCCTCACGCTCGGCGGTGGACTTGGTCTCGCCAGCCGGAAGCACAGCCTGACGATCGACAGTCTGGCCGCACTTGACGTGGTAACAGCGGCCGGCCGCGTGGTGACGTGCAACGAGCACGACAACCCTGACTTGTTCTGGGCGAGCCGAGGCGGCGGGGGAGGCAACTTCGGCGTCGCGACCGCGTTCACCTTTCGGGTGTTCCCCGTCGACCAAGTATCGACGTTCATACTCGAGTGGCCATGGGAGCACGCCCAGACGCTCGCCGAGATATGGCAGCAAACAGCGCCGCACGCGCCCGACGAGCTGTTCTCGATCTTCAAACTCGCCGCACCGGGCGGCAACACGCGCCCCAAGCCGCCAGCGGCGGTCCGGTCTTTCGGCCAGTACTTCGGACCCGAGGACGAGCTCCTGGCCCTGCTCGACCCGCTGCTCGGCGTGGCCGCGCCCAGTACCCGCCAGATCGGGACCAGCTCATACTTCGACGCGCAGCTGCTGTGGGCGGGCTGCACAGGCACCGTCACCCAATGCCACCTGCCCGTCCAAACACCCCAAGGCACCCTCGACCGCCTCGAGTTCAAGGCGAAGTCCGACTACGTCGCCGCCCCGCTACCAGCAGAAGCGATCAGGACTGCGATCGACTGGATCGAACGATGGCCGGACAGCACCGATCCCAACGGCGCCGCGATGCAGATGGACGCACACGGCGGCGCCATCAACCGCGTCGCTCCTGATGCCACCGCGTACGTGCACCGGGACAGTCTCTTCTCGATTCAATACCTCACCTACTGGCGACAACAGGACTCGCCACGTGTCGCCGACGCCAACCTGCACTGGATCCGGAACTTCTACGCCGCAATGCGGCCCCACGTTTCGGGATACGCATACCAGAACTACATCGATCCCGACCTACGCGACTGGCAACACGCGTACTACGGAACCAACTTCCCGCGGCTCGTTGACATCAAGCGCACCTACGACCCCCACGGGCGCTTCGAATTTCGGCAAGCAATACCTCGCCGTCTTACCAAATGACAGTTGACCCCGAGTTCAAAGACCCGATTAATCGGGGAGCCGGTTCCGTAGAGCGGTGTTGAATGCGGGGTGGCGCAGTTTTGTCATGGCGTCGGCTTGGATTTGTCGGATTCGCTCGCGGGAGAGGCCAAAGTGGTGGCCGACTTCTTCGAGGGTGCTCGGCTCACCGCGGTCGAGCCCGAACCTCAAGGTGATGACCTCGCGTTCGCGGGGCGTGAGCCATGCCAGGAGTTTGGCGATCTCGGCGGGTAAGAGCGCCGCAGCCGCGGCACCGACGGGACAGGTTGCGGATCGGTCAGCGACGATGTCGGCGAGTTCGTCGTCGCTGTCGTCCGAAAGTGGTTGGGAAAGGGACACGGGCGCGGCGGCGCGGTGCATGAGCGCATCGAGCTCGTGTTCGGGGAGGTCGAGGTCGGCGGCGATTTCGGATCGGGTGGGGCTGCGCTGGAGCTCGGCCTCGAGGCGAGCCCGGGTACGGCGGGCCCGCACGACGTGGTCGCCGGCATGGACGGGAAGCCGGATGGTGCGGGCGGCTTTGGAGATGCCGCGCTGGATGGCCTGGCGGATCCACCAGGTCGAATAGGTCGAGAACTTGAAGCCCTTGTGCCACTCGAACTTGTCGACAGCGCGCAGCAAGCCGAGGTTTCCCTCTTGGACGAGGTCGAGGAGCGGCAGTCCTGACGTCCGGTAGCGCTTGGCGATCGAGACGACGAGGCGCAGGTTTGCCTCCACGAACGTGCGCCGCGCCACATCGCCGTCCCGGACCCTGCGGCTCAGCTCATCGCGCTCCGGCGGCGTCGCCGCCGCCTCACCTTCAAGTTGTCGACGCGCCTCCGCGCCCGCTTCGATGCGTTGGGCCAGTCGGATCTCGTCGTCTCTACTCAGGAGCGCATGGCGCCCGATGTCGCTGAGATACAGCTGAACGAGGTCTTCCCCATCGCGGATGGCGTGGCGCGATGTGGCCATAAAACACTTCCCGATCGCGGCCGCCGACAACAAGCGGCCCTGGAGGACTCGAACACCGCGGATCTTCGCGACGCACGGACAACCGGCGTGCACCGGCCGCTCGCGCAGCCTGACCGCCCCGGTTTAGTCGGTCGCTTTAGAGGCCCCGCACGTTTTGTGCTTCGTCACCCTTGCGGCCCACACCGACGTCGAACTCGACCTTCTGGCCCTCTTCGACGTCGCGGTAGCCCTCGCCTTGGATCGCCGAGTAGTGGACGAAGACGTCGGCGCCCCCGTCACGGCTTATAAACCCATAGCCCTTTTCGCTGTTGAACCATTTCACAGTGCCCGTCATCAGATCTCCGTCGCGCTCGCTGGGCTGATTCGCCGCGATGTCGAATGCAACCCGCCCGCCACCCTCATAACGTCCTCCCGGCATCATGTGCCTTCCCACAAGGCACCTAGACGCACGAAAGACGTGCATATGCGCTCGAAGTCGCGGACGTCCGCCGAAACTTCTCGGTGGCGGGGACAATCGGGACGTTGCCGAAGGATCGATCGTCCTGGCCACCGTCAGTCGCTCGGCAGTTCCTCATGGGCACCCTCTGAGCTCGACGCCGCCTCGACCGCGGGTTGCTGCGTCGCTCGCCTCGTCGTCTGAGCTCGCTCGCGCCACTTTCGCCACGAATGGGACACGCCGCCTACGAACATCACCGGGTACCGCCTGACCACGAAGCGCGACGACCCTCCTACGCGAAGAACTGGCGCGCACGAGACCTTCGTCGTTTCGCCGACCGCGTCTTCCGTTACTCGCGGAGACAAATCCGGTCGTGAGTCCGCCCAAGACTACGAATGATGCGCGCGCATCGTCTTCGCGCATCGGCCTACCCGCAGACGCGAGGCGCAGGGGCTAGCGTCACGTCATGGGCAGGGCCTTGCACCGTAGGGGTCGGTGTGGTGTGGCAATTGTGCTCGTCATCGTGTGTCTGACGGCGAGTGCGGCAATTGCCTCGGCGACGCCGTCGCAGAAATCGCCGCCCCGCGGCGCTCACGTCTTCGTGATCAATCTCGAGAACAAGGGCTTCGACGAGACGTTCGGGCCGTCGTCGCCGGCGCCGTATCTCAGCAAGACGCTGCCGTCTAAGGGCCAGCTGCTCACCCAGTACTTCGCCATCGGGCATGCGAGCCTCGACAACTACATCGCGCAGATCAGCGGACAGGGCCCGAATTCCGCGACGCAGGCCGACTGCACGACCTTCAGCGATTTCGCGAGCACCGGCACCGGCGAACTCGGCCAGGAGCTCGGGCAGGGCTGCGTCTACGCGGCGTCGGTGAAAACGATCGCCGACCAGCTCGACGCCGCCCATCGCACGTGGAGGACCTACCAGGAAGACATGGGCAACTCCACGACCGATCCCAAGACGTGCCGCCACCCTGCCGTCGGCAGCGCCGATCCCACTGAGGTGGCGCGGCCCGGTGACCAGTACGCGACCAAGCACAACCCGTTCGTCTATTTCCATTCGATCATCGACTCCGCCGGTTGCAACAAGAACGTGGTGCCGCTGGACGGGCTCGCCGCGGACCTCGCCTCGGCGAAGAAGACCCCGAACCTCGCTTACATCACGCCGAACCTGTGCCACGACGGGCACGACGAGCCCTGCGTTGACGGCCAGCCCGGCGGGCTCGTGTCGGCCGACCAGTTCCTGCAGGAGTGGGTGCCGAAGATCCTGAGGTCGCCGGCGTTCAAGCGCGACGGCGTGCTCATGGTGACGTTCGACGAGGCCGAGCTCGCCGGGCCGAGCGGCGACTCGTCAGCGTGCTGCGGCGTGCAGTCGACGCCCAACGCGGTCCAGCCCGGGTTGAACGGGCCCGGCGGAGGCCGCACCGGAGCGGTAGTGATCTCGCGCTTCACAAAGCCGGGGAGCACGAATGCCACGCCTTACAACCACTACGCGCTGTTGTGCAGCATCGAGAACGTCTTCGGGCTCGACCACCTGGGCCTGGCCGCCCAGCCCGGCCTCCAGTGTTTCCACAAGGACGTCTATAACCGTTGAGCAGCGATTCAGGACCGCGCGGATCTCGCGGTGAACCGATGAGCGAGGCCGCGTTACGCGCGGGACGCGGCGTTGCTCAGTGAGAGCGGTGCAGATCTCTTTGAGTCGAGGAGCGCCCACGTGGTCTCGTGACGCAGAGACTCGCGGTCTCTAAGACCGGGACCTCGGTCAGCCCTCGCCTCCGTACTCTTCTCTATCCTCGGCCTGCCGGCTAGCTATGACCCGGCCGTGCGCTGCACGATACGCGAGGTAGTCGTCCTGCAGCTTGAGGGCTTGACACGCATCGCCCTGGTCGCACTTTCCGACGCCATCCTCGGACTCGACCAGCAGACCGTCGCACACGACCGTCACGTCAATAGATCGTACGCCCGAGTTGTGAATGTGCAGAACGCGCTATGTAGATGAGCGCGCCGTATGGCTCCGGGACCGCCCTAGCAAGCGCCCCGACCTACTCAAGTGACGCGTCCTGCGTCTCCGGCGACTCCTCGGGCCCGGGCCCTTGACCGTGCGCGGCGACGACAGCGGCGCGAGGCCCCGGTTGACGGTGCCGGGCGCCTCGCCGCGTCAGGGAAAGATAGAGCAGGGGATTCCGAGCGGTAACGGCAGACCGAGACACGTTGCTGGTCCCGGCGGCGACGGAGGGGCGGGCGGAGCAGGAGACGGCGACGGTGACGGCGCGTCTGGCGCCGGCGGCGACGCTCCTGCCGGTCCTGACGGTCCGGCACCACCTGGCGTTCCGGACGTCCCCGGCGAACCTGGGGTTCCGGACGCCCCCGGCGAACCTGGGGTTCCCGGTGACCCCGGCGTTGCAGGTGACCGCCGCGGGGACAGCGTTGTCGGCGCCAGGGTCGTCGGGGTCTCCGCCGGGCGAGGCGGCGAGTCCTCGTCTGAGGTGGCGCCGTACTCGACCACCGCTCCGACCGACGCGCCGGCCGCCAGGGTCGTCGGGGTCTCCGCCGGGCGAGGCGGCGAGTCTTCGTCTGAGGTGGCGTCGTACTCGACCATCCCAGCGACAGACGCGCCGGCCGCCAGCGTCGCGAGC
>JALZAA010000323.1 GCA_030948625.1 Actinomycetota bacterium | reverse complement strand
TCCACCTGGCGGTACGTGACGTCCGGACGGTGCGGCGGGCGCGTGTCGAGCACGAAGAGCGTGTGGCCGGCGTCGATCAAACGGTCGACGACGTGGGACCCGATGAATCCCGATCCACCGGTGACTGCGATTCTCATGCGTTTCCGTTCGTAGGCTCGGCAGGGCCGAGGACGGCCCGCAGGCTAGTCACAACGTGCGCGGACTCCTCCGGGCTCATGTCGGAATGGATGGGCAGGCACACGTGGCGGCTGCAGACGTCCTCCGCCACGGGCAAGCTCCCCTCGTGCAAGCCGGCGAACACCGGCTGATGGTGCAGAGGCGATGCGTACACCTCGCCGCTGAGGGAGACGCCGTGCTCTTCGCGCAACGTGGCCTTCAGCTCCTGACGGTCGATGCCGGGATCCAGCATGGCGATGTACTTGTAGTAGTTGGACTCGGAGCCCGGGGGAGGGATGAGCGGCGTGATGCCCCCGATTCGGGCAAGCGCCTCGTCGTACTGATCGGCAACTTCTCGCCGGATCTTGATGAACTCGTCGAGCCGCCGGAGCTGCACCAGCCCGACGGCGGCGTGCAATTCGCTCATCCGCCAGGCGTATCCCAAGCGGACGTGATCGCCACCGAGGAACCCGGCCTTGCCCTGGTCGCGGTAGATCACCGCCTCGTCACGAATGCGCTCCTGGGCACTGACGATCATGCCGCCCTCACCCGTGGTCATGACCTTCGTCGGATAGAACGAGAACGCGCCGGCGTCGCCGAACGACCCCGCGGGCCGTCCGTCCAGGCTCGAACCGTGTGCGTGGGCGGCGTCCTCGACGAGGAACAGGCCGCGGGCGTCGCAGAGGCGGCGGATCGCCTCGACCTCGGGGCTGATCGCTCCTCCGATGTGCACGAGGACGACGCCGGCCGTGCGGTCGCCCAACGCGGCTGCGACGGTCTCGACCGAGAGCGCAAGCGTGTCGGGGGCCACGTCGGCGAAACGCGGCGTCCCGCCTGCGTGGAGCACCGCCGCCGCCGTCGCGAAGAACGTGTTGGCGGGGACGACCACCTCTCGGCCCTCGACCCCAAGCGTTCGCAGAATGATCTCGAGCGCGCTCGTCCCGCTGCTGACAGCGACGGCATACGGCGCGTCGTGACGGGTGCGGAAGCCCTCCTCGAGCTCACGGGTGTGCGGACCCAGGGTCAGCGCGCCCGTTTGCAGCACGTCGTCGACCATCGAGAGGACCGTGGCGCGGTCGTCGTCGGAGAAGACCATTCTCGCTGCCGGGACTTTCACGCCTTGCATCTCCTCGTGTGGGTTCCCCCGACGCGGATCGGACGAAGGGGGTCGGGTACAGGCTGCGTTCTCGCCCATGAGACCGTAGTGAGAGGTGCGCGGTCGCGGGCCCCTACGTGGGTCAACATTCCCGGCGAACGCTGTAGACGTCGTAATGTTCGCCGTGCGCAAGTGGCGCAGCTCCGACGACCGTCTCGTCACAATTGTCGATCCCGCGCCCGGAGAGCTGGTCGAGGAGCGCATGCTCGTTGGTGCGATACCGCTTGTCGTAGCTGTCGTAGACGATCACGAAGTCGACCCGTCGTGTCCGCAGGAACTTCGAGTAGGCCTCGGTGGTGCGCCAGCTCTTCCGGCCGATGCTCTCCGGGAAGAATTCGGAGTCCAGGTGCCCGCCCTTGCGGACGATCTGGTACATGCCGATCTTCCCGTCACCCGCGCGAATGATCCGGTAGGTCTTCGTGGGCTCGAACTTCGGCGAGTTGACGAACCGCATGAGGTCGGTGTCGGGCTTTCGGTTCAGTGCTCCCCAGGCGTACCGCGTGTCGAGCGCGCCCGCGAGCGCGACGTTGAGACCCAGCGTGGCGATGAAGAGCGCCACCGGGAACCACGGCTTTCGTACCCGCTGGAACAGCACGATCAGGATCGGGCCGATGATGACGAACGACCGGACGAGGATCGTGCCGAAGAAGTTGCTGATGATCATCCAAACCGAGCTGTCGACGAACACAGGCGACACGAACACAATCCAGGTAGCAGGCAACGTGATCACGAGCGAGATGGCGTAGAAACGGAGGAGGCGGCGCTTATCCTCCTCCCAGTGCAAGCGGCCGATGACCAGCCCCAGCGCGATCGGCAGGATGACCGCGGGGTGCGTGGCCTGGCCGAGCCCGGCCAGCACGGCTGCTTCGACGTAGCGCTTGCGGCGCCAGCACCCGATCGCGGCCATGAGCATCGCCGAGCCCCAGATGAACGGCAGCTGGCCGATGATCGGCGACATCACGAGCGTCGGGTTCACGAGCGCGGTCGCCGCCCACCAACCCCGGCGGATCTCGGGGAACGCCCAGAACATCGCCGCGAGGAGGCCGAGGAATCCGAGCACGAGCCACAGCGTGACCACCCAATCGCCGAGCAGTGGATACAGCAGCGACGCCGTGAACCAGGGCAAGAACCCGTACGGAAAGGCGAAGGCCTTGCCGTGGCCGATGACGGGCATGCGGAACGGCAGGCCGCCTCCGCTCCAGATCCGGTCGCTCACCCACCACACGTGGCCGTAGTTGCTGATGGAGTCGTGGGAGACGAAGACCCGGTGGCGGAGGATCAGCAGCAGGACGACGGCCCAGAGGACCGCCACGACGGCAGCCACCGTCTTCGCGGGCGGGGTGACTCCCCAGGCGGCGTCAGTCGAGACGCCAGCCGGCCGCAAGCGGACGCGCGCTGCGCCGAAAGGCCCTTGCAACTCCCGTCTCCTTCCGACACCGGCTCATCCCGCCCAGCCTGCCCGCCGGACCAGATCATGAACGATAGCCGTGAACGGCTCTGAATCGCTTCCTTCAGACTCCCGGCTGCCCCGGGCGGTAACAGGGTTTGCCACGGCCGCCCTGGCCCTCCCCGTCGTGCCGGCCGTTGCCGACACCCGCGAGTTTTCCTGGTTCGCGCTCGCCGGTGCGGCCACCGTGGTCGCCGCCGTCACCGCCTGGTGGCTCGCCCGCCGCATCCGCCGCCCCGGGATGGTCCTCGCCCTCGCGGGCGGGGCACTCGTGGCGATCGTGGGGTGGGTGCTGCCGCAAGCCGACATCTCGCTCGCCACGGTCCTCTTGGGACTGGGCCTGGGCACGGGGGTCGGGCTCTCCGGCGGCGGCGTGCAGGTCCTGCGCGACCGGGCCGCCGTGGCGGGGGCCGGAGGCGGGATCGTCGTGCTCGCCGCCGCCGTCGCCGTCGACGGGACGCACGGGATCGCGTGGGCCGGGCTGCTCTACGGCCTTGCCGTCGTGCTCGTCTACGCACTCGCACGGAGCACACCTCGCGAGCGGGCGACGGGGTCCGTGCGGTTGGTCGCGGCGATCGCGGCGGTGCTGACGGTGACGGCCACTCTCTGGGTGGGAGCGAACTCGCCCCGCGAGTCGTGGTTCGGCTCTCAGGTGGCGCACGGACCCCGCGACAAGCGCGAGGTCGCGATCACATTCGACGACGGTCCCAACGACCCGTACACGCTCGAGATCGCGCGCATCCTCGACGCGCACGACGCCAAGGGGACGTTCTTCTCGGTGGGCCACGCCGTCGACGCCCGCCCCGACATCGTCCGAGCGCTCAAGGACGACGGCCACCTTCTCGGGAACCACTCATACCACCACGACTCGTGGCGATGGCTCGACCCCCGGTACCCCGAGCTCGAACGCACGCAGAGCGCGCTGCGCCGCCGCGCGGGCGTCTGCCCGACCTTCTATCGGGCTCCCCACGGCCAGCACACGCCGTTCATGACCCGGGTCCTCGACGATCACGGCATGACGATGGTCGGCTGGGACGTCTCAGTAGGTGACTGGAAGGCACACGACGCCGGAAAGGTGGCGCGCGCGGTCCTGGACGGCGCGCGGCCGGGCTCGATCATCGTGCTGCACGACGGGCTCAACGGCGACGTGACGGCAGACCGCTCGGTGGTCGTGCGCGCGCTGCCCACGATCCTCGACGGGTTGGCGCGAAGGGGCCTGAAGCCGGTGCGCCTCGACCGGCTCCTAGGCGAGCGCGGGTACGGCGACCACTGCTGACAAGAGCGGTGGGTTAGCGGCGAAGGCCGCGACGACGACGGCGCCGTCGCGCGGCGCGATACGCGGCCACCGGGATCATCGCGAGGTCGATCGCCGCATCGACGAGGCGCGTGCGTGACCGGAACACCGGCACGGGGACCATCACGTCGTTGCGGACGCGGTAGCCGAGCCGGCACAGCACCACGGCAACCTCGACGGTCTCGCTGTACTTGTAGCCCTGGTAGTAATCGAGGGCGTCGGCGAGCGCGGCGGCGCGGAAGATCCGGTAACCGGACTCGACGTCGCGCAGCCTGTGCCCGGCCCAGAGCGACGCCCAGGCGCTCACCACCCAGTTTCCGAGGCGCTTGTAGACCGGATACGTGGACAGGTCGCGCTGCACGATCAGCGCATCGAGGCCCTCGGCCACGGCGATGTCGCGCAGCTCGTCGAGCACGCTGAGGTCGTGCTGCCCGTCGGCGTCGACCGTGTAGATGAGATCGTCGTCGGCGACTTCGCCCGTGGCCAGTCGCTGGCGGAGATCGTTGAACGCGAGGTAGTAGGCGGCCGACATCCCCTTGTTGTCGTCGAAGGACAGCATCCAGGCGTCGTCGTGGTCGGGCAGCCACTTCTCGACGACCTCGCGGGTGTGATCGGTGGACCCGTCGTCGACGACGAGGAGCTCGTCGACCAGCGGATACAGCCGCTCGAGGACGTCCTTGACCGTCGGCTCCTCGTTGAATGCGGGAACGACTGCTATGCGTCGCGGTGCGATCGGTCGCCGTCCTGCGTCGTGGCCTGCTCGGCCTGCCTGCTCGTCCACCGACCCTCCAGGGTTACCCGGTTGGAATTGGACTCTAGGCGAGGCAAGACCGTTTCATGGGGTCTTCGGTCCTAACAGCGACCGCCCCATGGGGCTTTGCCCTTCCACTGGTAGAGCGTCCACGCCATGTCGTCCTGGTCGTACTCGGAGGCGTTCCGGGGATCGACCCCGACCAGCTCGCCCCGCCCGGCGTGGTTGGCGGTGGAGTTCCACGTGCCCTGCGTGAACTGGTACGCGCCGTAGTAGGGCCCCGAACCGTTGTACGCCTGGTAGTTGCCGCCGCTCTCGATGCGACGGGTGCAGGCCATCCACGGGTCGTTGTGCTGGGGATGCTCGCCGGCGCGCGGGGCGTAGGCGGTGTACGGCCCCACGGGGG
>JALZAA010000179.1 GCA_030948625.1 Actinomycetota bacterium | reverse complement strand
CTATTTGGCCCCCAGCGCACGCATCACGGGCTGAGCGGCTCCCCGCGGATCGGGAGGCCGGCGGCGCGGTAGACGGCATCGATCACGCGCATGTTCTGCACGGAATCAGGCGGCGGAGTGAGCACGGGTGTCCCGCGCAGCACCGCGCTGGTGAACGCTTCGAGCTGGTAGGTGTAGGTGGGCTTGCGTGGGAACTTCTCGCGGCGCTTCACCCCGTTCGCCCGCACGACGAACCGGTTGTAGAACTGCGGGCCCGTCGGGTTGAACACCCGCAGCTGCCCGCGATCCCCCGTGGCCCGAATCGACAGCTTGAGCAGCGTGCTCGACCACAGCGCGCACGTCATGCGACCTGTGTGCCCCTCGGGCCAGCGCACGTCGGCCTGCATCCACCGGTCGATGTTCGGTGACTTGAGGCGCGCCGTCGCGCTCGTGACCTCGGGCGCGTCGCCGCCGAGGAGGCGCAATTGGTGCACGGTGTACGCGCCGACGTCCATCGTGGCCCCGCCGGCGAGGTCGTGCTGGTAACGGATGTCCTTGGACATGGGCAGCGGGATGCACATCCAGGTTTCGATGTGCTGGAGCGCGCCCAGCTCGCCACCGGCCACGATGTCGTGCATCCGCTGCGCGAGCGGGTGGTACCGGTAGTGGAACGCCTCCATGACGACCAGCCCGCTGCCGCCGGCTGCCGCGGCCACAGTCTCCGCTTCGGCCGCGTTGGACGTGAACGGCTTCTCGCACAGCACGTGCTTCCCCGCCGCGATCGCCTTCAGCGTCCACTCTGCGTGGAGGCTGTTGGGCAACGGGTTGTAGATCGCGTCGATGTCCGGATCGGCGATGACGTCGTCGTACGTCGCGTGCACCTTCGGAATCCCGTGCTTGCGCGCGAACTTCTCGGCGCGGGCGGGGTCGCGTGCCGCGACCGCCACCACCTCCGCTTCCGGAACGTCACGGGCGGGCTTGATCAATGCGTTGGGGGCGATCCGCGCCGCACCCAGGGTGCCGAACCGAACCCGTTCACCGGCCGTCACGCGCTCACCAACTCTCTGTACTCGTCGAGCACCGGCAGCACGCCGTCACGACCGCCGGCCGGCACCCGGAGGACGACCTCGTCGATGCCGAGTGAGTCGTAGTAGTCGAGCTTTCCACGGTCCGGGATCGTCCCGAACGGCACGACGCGAATCGTCGCCGGGTCCCGTCCGGCTGCTTCGACGGCGCGATGGAGCTCGGGCAGCGCGGTGCGGACCCCGCGTCCGCCGATGGGAATCCAGCCGTCGGCGTACTCGGCTACATGCTCGAACAACGTCGCGCCGGCCGCGCCTCCGATCAGTACCGGCGGCCACGGCTTCTGTACGGGCTTCGGCCACGACCAGCTCGGTGGCAGGTGCACGAACTCGCCGTCGAAGCTCGCTTCGTCGTCGGCCCACAGGCGCTGCATCGCCAGCATGTGCTCCCGCGCGACGTCGCGCCGGCGGTCCATCGCGACGCCGTGGTTCACGATCTCGTCTTCGTTCCAGCCGAAGCCGATGCCGAAGACGAACCGGCCGCCCGACAGGTGATCGAGGCTCGCGACCGCTTTCGCCGTCACGATCGGCTCCCGTTGTGCAACGAGGCAGATGCCGGTTCCGACACGCAGACGTTCCGTGACGGCGGCCGCCATCGCGAGTGAGACGAGCGGATCGAACGACCGCGAGTAGTAGTCGGGCAAGGTGTCTTCACCTGTCGGCGCGGGCGTCCGGCGGCTCGTCGGGATGTGCGTGTGCTCGGCGAGGTACAACGACACGAACCCGCGGTCCTCGACCTCGCGCGCGAGCTCGTCCGGTCGCATCGACTGGTCCGTCCCGAACATGGTCACCCCGAGTTGCATTTCTCTCCTTGGCGCCGTCGCAAGCTCCGGCTCGGTATCTCTGGCACGGTCGCAGGCTCCCGCTCTGCAATGGCAGTCGGCAAAGCCGCTGCCATTGCGGACGACGGTCGGAAAAGCCGCCGTCACCGCGGGTACCGTATCTGACGCATCGTCAGATTGGCCGGGAGCTCGCTAGGAGCTCGGTCGGGGCTCGGTAGGAGGAGCGGCGTGGGCGGTATCTGCGAGGGGCGCGTGGTGATCGTGACCGGAGCCGGCCGCGGGATCGGCCGCGCCCACGCGCTGGAGTTCGCCCGTCAGGGCGCCCGCGTCGTC
>JALZAA010000143.1 GCA_030948625.1 Actinomycetota bacterium | reverse complement strand
ACGGTTGCAGGATGAGGAAGGTCGGCTCTTGCTCCCCAGGCAGGGTGATGTACAGGTAGTAGGGCCGCATGCGGTCGCCCGTCGACGTCGCACCCCCGCGACCTTGCGTCGGCGCGGCAGCGGCGCGCAGTTGGGCCGCAGTGAGCTGCCCCGACCCCGGGTCCGGGGACAGCAGCCACTTTGCGCTCCCCTGGTAGAACCGCCGGCTCTCGGTGACGTGGTACCGCGAGTACACGTCGGATTGCACCCGGAACAGGTCCTCGGGATACCGGAGGTGCGCCTGAAGATCCGTCGGCATCTTGTTGAAGTCGGTGAACAGATCAGGGAACGCCTGGCGGTATGCCCGGGTCAGTGGGTCCTTGGAGTCGATCACGTAGAACTTGACGGTGCCGTCGTGGGCGTCGACCGTCGCTTTCACCGAGTTGCGGACGTAGTTGAAGCTGCTGTTGAGGCCGGTGTCGCTCGGCCCCGACACTTTCTGCGCGTAGGGGTAACCGCTCGTCGTCGTGTAGGCGTCGAGCACCCATACGACCTTGCCGCCGGTCACGACCGGATAAGGGTCGGCGTCGAACTTGAGGAACGGAGCAAGCTTCTCGACGCGGTCCTTGACGTCGCGCACGTAGAGAACCTTTGTGTTGCCGTCGACCTGACCGGAGATCAGCGGGTTGATGTCACCGAACCGCAGAGCGAACGCGGCCCTGCGGATGGGGTTGTCGAGCTTGACGCCGTCCTTGCCGTTGTACCGGGTGGTCGCGTCGGCACGACCTTCACGCGGGTAGTCGAACTCGCGTTGCTTGGCGTCCACGAGCGCATAGCCCGGCTGATGCTCGCCGAAGTACAGACCCGGGACGTCGAGCGGCAGCGGTGCGTCCTTCGCCACCGGGATGCCGCTTGCAATGAAGTCGGGGTTCCCGTCGACGGCGGCGTTCGTGGGCGCCGAAATGACGCCGTAGCCGTGCGTATAGACGAGGTGCTGGTTCACCCAC
Organism: Actinomycetota bacterium; assembly: GCA_030948625.1. Taxonomy (GTDB): domain Bacteria; phylum Actinomycetota; class Acidimicrobiia; order IMCC26256; family JACDBD01; genus JALZAA01. The sequence goes on along the minus strand of JALZAA010000143.1, from coordinate 4,421 downwards.
GACTGACTGGGAAGCTCGCCCGAGCTGATCTCGCGAGCCGAGATCACGACCTGCCGGGTCTGATCGGCGATCTTGTACCGGTCGACGTCGACGTTGTCGACCTTGTAGAAGGTCTGGAGGCCCTGGAGCGACTGGAACGTCGCCTGGGTGATGGCCGGGTCCCACAGCCGCGCGTTCTCGATCGACGCCGCGTTTTGATCGACGACGCTGGCGTCGAGGTTCTGCTGGTAGTCGAACCGCTGCGGTTTGACCTGGTTCAGGCCGAACGCGGCGCGCGTCGCCGCGATGTTGCGCTCGATGTACTGCTGCTCGTTCTGGTACTCGTTGGGCTCGACGCGGAACTTCTGCACCCCGGCCGGGTAGATGGTGCCGATGACGATCGAGACGAAGCCCCACAGGCCGACGGCGATGATCGGCAGGACCCAGCCGCGTCGCCAGATGTTCCAGATGAAGAGCCCGGCGGCGACAATCGAGATGAAGATCAGGAGGTTCAGCGCCGGGAGCTGTGCCTTGACGTCGGTGTAGCTGGCGCCGGTGACGACGCCGCGGTCAGAGAAGTTCAGGTTGAAGCGGTCGAGGTAGTACTGCGCGGTCTTCACCAGGGCCATGACGCCGAGGATCACCGACAAGTGCGCCTTCACCTGCGGCGTCACCCGTTGGAAGGGGCTCTGGAACCGGATACCGCCGTTGAGGTAGTGCGCCACCGCCGTCACGAGCAGCACGATCACCAGGCCGGCGAAGAGCCAGTCGGCGATGAAGCGCAGGAACGGCAGCTGGAACACGTAGAAGCCGATGTCCTTGTTGAACTGCGGGTCCTTGACGCCGAAGTCCACCCGATTGGTGAACAGCACCCACTCGTGCCACTGGGAGGAGACACCGACCCCGGCGATGAGCGCGAAGAACAAGGAGACGCCCACGCGGATCCGACCCTGATAGGGCGAGACGAACTGCTGGTAGCGCTCGACGAGCTCGTCCTCGGGGCCCATGGACCGGTACTTCGGGGCGATGCGATCGGCGATCGTGAGGCTCGCCAGCATGATCACGAAGAACACGACCGTGAACACGAGAGCGGGCACGACCCTCGCTGAGAGCAGCGAACGCCACGTGTTGCCCTGCCCAACCGAGTCGAACCACAGGAAGTCGGTGTAGAAACCGGCAAGTCCGCGCAGGCTGAACAGCAGGACCAGCAGGAGCACGACTCCGGCGATGATCCAGCCGCGGATGCGGAACGCCCGACGGCGCCGCTCAACTGTGGGGACGCGCACTACTTCTCCTTGTCGCCGCCGCCACCGCGGCGCAGCCTACTGCCGGGGGTCGAATTGTCTCGGTCGCGCGGGCGGGCGCTCAGTCGTCGTCGACGACAACAAGCAAGCAGCGACAACCGGGATGCGCGGGCGGAAACTGCTGACCGGTCGGGAAGCGCTCGCCTCGCGCCGTCGGCTCGAGCGCGTTGTCGTCCGCGTCGGGACAACGGCCCGGCTCAGCCGGGAGCCAACGCAACCGTGACCCATCGGGCGCGGCGTCGTACACCCCGCGTGCGTACGCGGCGGCGAGCACGTCGCCGATACGGCTATCGAGCTCTTGCCCCTTCCATTCGCGGTACCGGGAGCCGATGCGCTGGGCGAGCACGCCCGGATCCGGGTCGGGATCGTCGGCAACGGTCTCCTCGACCGCGGCGACCAGACGGTCGCGCAGCGGGGTGACCACGACCCCGACCATTCCGGTGACGATGCGCCGGGGCGCGCTGAACACGGGGGACGCTTCCGACGTCGACGCGACCGCGCGGGCAGCCACGTACGCCTCCTCGATGGCCGGCGCCATGGCCTCGGTCCACGCCGAGAGTTGCCTGGGCACCGGGGGAAGCAGCTTCTCGGCAGTCAGGCGTCCACGCTGACGCCGCAGAGCGTCGAGCACCTCGTTCTGCTCGCTCTGGAGCACGCGTTTGCAGCGCCGAACGAGATCGTGGGCGACGGATGTGAGGAGGTCGTCGCGCTTCGCCAACCGCTCGGCATCGCCCGCGCCGATGCGGGCGCGCTCCAGCTCTCCTTCGAGATCCGGCGCCGGCATGGACGTTTCGGCGGACCACTGAACGGCGAGGGGGTCGTCGCGCTGCACCTGAGTCGCATCCACCGCCGAGGGAACCGGCTCGACTTGCTCACCTCCGGCGCGGATGCGCTGGAAGAGGGCCTCCACCTCGGCGGTGCGGAGCACCTCGGGTGTCGAATCTGCCTCGGGCGCCGGCGCGGCTGCCATTGGCTCGGCGGCGGCAGCGGGCGCGTCCAACTCCAGCTCCGGCATGATGGCGACCGGTTCCGGCTCGGGCTCGGGCTCGGGCTCGGCCTCGGGGTCGGAAGCAGCCGGGGGTTGCGGCTCGGGCGCGGGAGCAGCCGGTTCCGGCTCGGGCGCCGAAGCAGCCGGTTCGGGCTCGGGCGCAGGAGTCGTCGCTTCCTGCTCCGGTGCGGGCTCCTGCGTTGCGGTGGACGGTTCCGGCTCGGGCTTCGGCTCCGGTTCCGGTTGGCGATGCACCTCGGGCTGCGGGACGGGCGGCGCCGGCTCCCGTGGCGTACCGAGCTCACCCAGACCGATCCCGGTCGCGGGAGAGGTCTTGGCCGAACGCGCGTCGTCGCGTGGCGCGCGGTGTCGCGCACGAGCGGGCTCGGGTGGCCTCGCCGGTTCGCGTGGCGGCGCCGGGAACACAGGGGCGGGTCCGACGTCGACGGGCACAGCCTGGAATGGCCGCTCGGATTCGAGCCGCGCCAGCTTGTCGTGCGCTTCCCGCACCGTTTCCGTGACAACTCGGTACGTCTCGGCGAAGCGGTCGCGGTCGGCGCGGAGCTGCTCGATGTAGCTGCGCAGTGTCTCGCGGCGGCGGTTGAGGTCGCTGATCATGCGTTCCCGCAGCGACCTCGCTTCGCCCACCATCTCGCGGCCGCGCTCGCGCGCCGCCTCGACGATCGCGCGCGCGTCCACGGTGGCCTGATCGATCTGCTGGGTACGGGCGCGTTGCGCCGCGTCGGCGGCGCGGCGCTCGACCTCGGCGGCGCGCTCGCGCGCGCGCATGGAAACTTCGTTGGCAGAATCCTGCGCCGACCGCAGCGTGCGCGCGACTTCCTCGCCGACCATGTCGACGAGCTGCTGCCCCGACGGCACGCTCGGATGCCGCAGCTTCTCCTCGAGCTGCGCGAGCCGGCGCGTGAGCGCCCCGTGCTCCTCGGCCACCCGTCGCAGGAACTCGCGCACCTCCTTCTCGTCGAGGCCCTTCCGCGTCCGCGCGAACCCGTGCTGCTCGATCTGATCGGGAGTCAGTTCCCCGCGGGCCACCTCCGGCCGCGGGTGCTCTTCGGTCTCCATCGCCGCAACCTTAGGAGCGGGGTCAGCACTGAGGGGAGGGCGGCGCGGGCGGCACGCTCGGCTCCCCACCCGCCTTGGAGAGCTCGGTGAGAGCGTCGTCCAACGTGCGGATGCCCACGACCTTCATGCCCCCCGCACGGGACCGGGCGTCCTTCAGCTCCGGCATCGGGACGAGGAACAGCTTCGCCCCCGCCCGCTCGGCAGTCACCGCCTTCTGCTGGACGCCGCCGATGGGTCCGACCGTCCCGCCCGGCTGGATGGTCCCCGTCACGGCCACGTTCTTGCCGCCGGTCAGGTCCCCGGGCGTGAGGTCGTCGATGATCGTGAGCGTGAACGCGAGCCCGGCCGAGGGGCCGCTGATCTTGCCCGTGTCGATCTTCACGTCGACCGGGAAGTCGAACTTCTCGTTGCGGGTCCGCGTCACCACGCCGACCTGCGCCCGCCCGGGGCAGGCACCGCCGGTCGCGGCGCGCGTGGTCACCGTGACTTCCGTCGACTTCCCGTCCCTGTCCACAGCGAACGTCACCGACTCCCCCGGCGGCCGGCTGCGCACGGCCTGCCCCAGCTCCTCGGACAGGGTGACGGGCTGGCCGTCGACAGCCGTGATCACGTCGCCCACTCGCAGCTTGCCGTCGGCCGGCGAGCCCTTCTGCACCGCGACGACCGCGGCGCCGGTCCCGCTGACGGGAACCGTGTATCCGAGTCGCTCGAGTGCAACACGCTTCGCCGTCATCTGCGAGTCCGCCATCTCGAGCTTGTTGAGGCGCTGATCCTCCGCACGCGTCTTGCCCTGCAGCAGTTGGTCCTCGGGGACCACGTCGGTGTTCTCGTCGAAATAGCCGGACAGGAACGTGAACAGATTGGGCCGGTCCGCCGACACCGACACGGTGAGCAGCAGCAGCCGGCCACGGTGTGGAAACGTCTGCGCGCCATCGATCTTCACGACGCGCTCCACCGACTGCGCCGACCCCGGGGCGATCAGCACGTATGGAAGACGGATCAGCGTGCCGGCCGCGATCGCCAGCACCACGATCACGCCGGCCACGGTGGCGGCGGCGACGAGCGGGCGC
>JALZAA010000089.1 GCA_030948625.1 Actinomycetota bacterium | reverse complement strand
TGCTCGATGCGACGTACACGACCCCGATGGAGCACCACAATCCGATGGAGCCCCACACCACCATTGCGATCTGGACGGACGACGGGCTCACCGTCCACTGCCCCACGCAAGGGGTACACACGACTCGGGCGAGCCTCGCTTCGGTGTTCGACCTCGATCCCCAGCGTGTACACGTGATCTCCCCGCACGTCGGGGGCGGGTTCGGGTCGAAGTTCCGTCCGCACGCGGACATGATCCTCGCCGTGATGGCCGCCCAAATCGTCGCCGGCCGCCCTGTGAAGTTCGCGCTCACCCGCCAGCAGATGTTTGGTCCGGTCGGTCACCGGACCCCCACGATCCAGCGCGTCCGCCTCGGCGCCGACGCCGGAGGCCGGCTCACAGCGATCGCACATGACGTGGTCGAGCAGACGTCCAAGATCAAGGAGTTCGCCGAGCAGACCGCGGTCCCGACTCGGACGATGTATGCCGCGCCCAACCGGCGCACCACACACCGATTGGCGGCTCTCGACACCCCGACGCCCATCATCATGCGGGCGCCCGGAGAAACCCCGGGCATGTTCGCGCTCGAATCCGCCATGGACGAGATGGCCATCGCCTGCGGCATGGATCCGATCGAGCTCCGCATCCGTAACGAGCCCGACGTCGAACCCGCGTCGGGCCTGCCGTTCTCGAGCCGCAATCTGGTTGGCTGCCTCCGCGAAGGCGCCCATCGTTTCGGCTGGGACCCCCGCGACGCCACGCCCCGAGCTCGACGTGACGAAGGCTGGCTGGTCGGCACCGGCGTCGCGGCCGGGATCTACCCGACCTACTTCAATCCTGGAAATTCAGCGACGATCCGGGTCGGCGCCGAAGGGAGATACGTCGTGCAGATCGGCGCCTCCGACCTCGGCACCGGCGCCTGGACGGCGCTCGCGCAGATCGCCGCCGACGCGCTCGAAGTGCGGATCGACGACGTCGACCTGCGGATCGGAGACAGCGCGCTGCCCTTCGCCACTGGAGCCGGCGGCTCGGCGGGCACCGCGAGCTGGGGCTCGGCGATCGTCGCGGCGGCGCGCCGGCTGCGTTCACGGCTTACGACCGAACACGGCGGCGCCGTATCCGCGGAAGGCATCGAGGTCACGGCCGAGGCGCCCGCGAATCCGCACGCCGGTGAGTTCGCGATGCACGCGTACGGGGCGCAGTTCGCCGAGGTGCGGGTATACGAGGACACGGGCGAGGTGCGGGTGCCGCGCCTGCTCGGCGTGTTCGCCGCGGGCCGGATCATCAACGCCAAGACCGGCCGTTCCCAGCTGCTCGGGGGCATGACCATGGGGCTGTCTATGGCGCTGCACGAACACAGCGTGGTCGACCCTCGATTCGGGCACGTGATCAACCACGACTTTGCCGGGTACCACATCGCCGCCAACGCCGACGTCGGGTCGGTCGAGGTGCACTGGCTGGACGAGGAGGACCCTTACATCAACCCCATGAGGTCCAAGGGCATCGGCGAGCTCGGCATCGTCGGCACCGCGGCGGCGATCGCCAACGCGACCCACCACGCCACGGGCGTACGCGTGCGCGACCTACCCATCACTCTCGACAAGTTGCTGTGAACCTTCAAACTGGGAGGCTTGAGAGCAGTCCTGTCACGTGAGAACCGCTACCTCGTGCTCGTCTTGGCCGGCTTGCTGGCGCTCGCCCTCGTGTTCGTGGCTTCCAACGTGGCCGTGAACCATGAGCCGAAGCCTCACGACCTGCCCGTCGGGGTCATCGGACCATCACAAGTGACTGACGCTGTCGCCGATCAGCTCGAGCGCAGCACTCCGGGCGCGTTCGAGATTCGGGCCTTCGGCTCGCGTTCGGAAGCGCGAATTGCGATCTTGCATCGCGAGATCTACGGCGCGTTCGAGCCCGGCCCGCCCGCGTCCTTGCTGGTTGCCAGCGCCGCCAGCGTCGCAGCCGAACAGGTACTCCAACGGACCTTTCAGGCGGTGGCTGGCGCGCAGGGACAAACGCTCATGGTGCGCGACGTCGTTGCTCTGCCCACATCCGATTCCAGCGGCGCCACCGCGTTCTCCGCCGTTCTCAGCTTGATCATCGTCGGAATCTTCGGCTCCTCGCTCGTCTACATGGTCGCCGGGCGCCGCCCCGTGTCCGTGCATCTGTTGGCCGTGACAACGCTAGGGATCGGCGCCGGACTCATGGCGGCGCTCGCGACGAACGTCGTCGTCGGCGCGTTCTCCGGTCACCTTCTCGCGGTTTGGGGTGTGGCGACGATATTCGTGCTCGCGCTCGCGCTCCCCGTCGCCGCGTTTCAGAGGCTCCTCGGTTTCCCCGGGACGGCAGTCGGGTTCCTCGTGTTCGTCGTCATCGGCGATCCGGGCGCCGGGTCGTCCGCTCCCGAACTGTTGCCCGCCTTTTGGCGGGTCATCGGCCCGCGCCTCCCGCCCGGCGCCGCGACCATCGCCATGCGCGACGTCGTCTACTTCCGTGGAAACGGAGCGACCGGCGCACTGCTCGTGCTCGGTGCCTACGCCATCCTTGGCGCCGTCGGCGCGATCACCTTCGACCGGCTCCGTGCCCGGAGGTCGGTACAAGCATGACCACCGCGTTCCGTGCGGGCAGTTCTCGTCTCGGGTAACGCCCCCATTGTGCACCCCTGGCTGTTCGATGTTCGCCAGGTCCATTACGCGGTCGCGTGATGTCACCGTCTCGGGTATCCGTCACGCTCGCGGGATGACCGTGGCGACCGTTCTCGCACAGCGGCAGATCGAGTTCACGGAATCGAC
>JALZAA010000072.1 GCA_030948625.1 Actinomycetota bacterium | reverse complement strand
CGCAGACGCTGGCGCCGTGGGTGAGGGCCAGGCGGGCGAATGGCGTGGGCTCGGAAGGGCGCGAGTCCGGCAGTCCGTCCGGCGTGCGAGCGGAGCGAGGGGGTGTGGCCATGCCCGGGCCCACGTTATCGGTCACCAATTGGTCCTATCCGGAAGCGGCAGAGTTCATCCGGCGTTTGCGCGCTTGCAATTTCGGTGCCACACGCCATCGGTACCGTCGCGATTGCAGCTCCGCGGCTGTGGGCCGCCGGCGCCAGGCGGCGGCATCACATGAGAGGAGGAAGCTTCCCCGCCTCCTCCGACGCCTGTCGGGCCGGAACCCCCCGCCGGCCCGGCAGGTGTGCGATGTGTTGCGCCCCGGCGGTGACGCACATCGGTGACGCGTCGCAGCAGGTCAGCAGCGCCCGCGGCAACTTGGGAGAGGCGCAACTACCATGAAACGCATGACCGACCTCGACGTGTCGGTCGAGGCGACACACGCTCCCCGTCTCGAACCCCCACAAGCACCGCCCACGCAACTGCAGCCCGAGTCCCGCTACCTCAACCGCGAGCTCTCGGCGCTCGACTACTTCGCGCGTGTCCTGGCCCTCGGAGCCGATCCGTCCGTGCCCCTGCTCGAGCGGGTCAAGTTCCTTGCCATCTTCAGCCAGAACCTCGACGAGTTCTTCCAGGTGCGGGTGTCGGGCCTCCGCGAGCAACTGGACGCCGGCCTCCGCACGACGTCGCCCGACGGCCTCGATCCGCGCGAGCAGCTGCAGGCCATCCGGGCTCGGGTCGAGCCGATGGTGGCACGCCAGGCTGCCATCTTCACCGAGGAGCTCGCGCCGGCGCTGGACGAGAACGGGGTCGGCTTCTGTGACTGGGAAGAGCTCTCCGACGCCGATCGGGCGTACCTCGACGAGGTCTTCGACGATCGCGTGTTCCCCGTGCTCACGCCGCTGGCCGTCGACCCCGCGCACCCGTTCCCGTACATCTCCAACCTGTCGCTGAACCTCGCCGTCTTGGTGCGGGACCCGGCGACCGGGGAGGAGCGCTTCGCGCGCGTCAAGGTCCCGCCACTGCTGCCGCGCTTTCTCGCCCTGCGCGACAACGAGCGCTTCGTGCCGCTCGAGCAGGTGATCGCAGCGCATCTGGACATCCTCTTCCCGGGGATGGAGATCGTCGAGCATCATCCCTTCCGCGTCACGCGCGACGCCGACTTCGAGCTGTCGGACGACGCCGAGGACCTCCTCGAGGCGATGGAGCTGATCCTCCGCCGTCGCACACGTTTCGGGCAGGTGGTGCGCCTCGAGGTCGACGGCAAGATGAGCAACGAGGTGCTCGAGCTGCTGTGCCGTGAGCTGGAGCTGACGGACACGGATGTCTACGTGGTCGACGCGCCTCTCGACCTCAGCGGGCTGTGGGGCCTGTACGGGCTCCAGAAGGCAGAGCTCAAGGACGAGCCGTGGGTCCCACAGACCCAGCCGAGCCTCACTCGCACCGACGCCCCGCTCGACGTGTTCCAGGTGCTGCGACAGGGCGACGTGCTCGTGCACCACCCGTACGACTCGTTTGCGACATCGGTCGAGGCGTTCGTCGAGCAGGCGTCGCGCGACCCGCAGGTCCTGGCCATCAAGCAGACCCTGTATCGAACGGCCGGCCCCGACACCCGCCTCGTGCGGTCGCTGATCCGCGCTTCCGAGCAGGGCAAGCAGGTCGTGGCGCTCGTCGAGTTGAAGGCGCGCTTCGACGAGCAGGCGAACATCGAACGGGCGCAACTCTTCGAGGAGGCCGGGATCCACGTCGTGTACGGGCTCGTCGGCCTCAAGACGCACGCCAAGATCCTGCTCGTCGTCCGTCAGGAGCCCGACGGCATTCGCCGCTACTGCCACGTCGGCACCGGCAACTACAACCCGAAGACGGCGACGACGTACGAGGACATCGGGCTGATGTCGGCCGACCCCGACCTCGGCGCCGACCTCACCGAGCTGTTCAACTACCTCACCGGCTACAGCCGCCAAGGCGACTACCGGAAGCTGGTCGTCGCGCCCGTGACGATCCGTCCCGAGCTGCTGAAGCGCATCGAGCAGCAGGCCGAGCTCGGCCCGGCCGGCCGCATCACGATGAAGATGAACAGCCTCGTCGATCCCGAGATGATCGACGCGCTGTACACCGCGTCACAGGCGGGAACGCCGATCGATCTCGTCGTGCGCGGCATCTGCTGTCTGCGCGCCGGCGTGCCCGGCCTCTCCGAGACGATCCACGTGCGCTCGATCGTCGGGAGTTTCCTCGAGCACTCACGCATCTACCGGTTCGGGCCCGACGCCCGGAGCGCCGAGTACCTCATCGGCTCCGCCGACCTCATGCCGCGGAACCTCGATCGTCGCGTCGAGGCGCTGGTGCCGGTGACCTCCGAACCACTGCGGGAGCGGCTGGCCGAGGTCCTCTCGATCGACCTCGCCGACGACACACTCGCCTGGGAGCTCGACGCCGACGGCGCGTGGCATCGTGTCGCGGGTGGTCGTGGCATCAATGCGCACCGCCGCCTGCAAGACCTCGCCGTGCAGCGCGCCCGCGCGGTCGAATCTCGGGCGTGACCGCGCGCCAATCCCTGTCGTCGCCGCCTGGCTTCCACCTGCCGGAGTTGCGCGACGTTCTCGATGGCGTCGGAGTCGAGACCGTCGAGCCCACGACGCTGGAGTCGACGTATCACGACACGTCCGACCTGCGGCTCGCCCGTGCTGGTGCAATCCTGCGGTATCGCAGCGACGACGGCTGGCTCGTCCGCTTCGCTAACCGCGACACATCGACCCCCGCGCCACCGGCGCACGGTGAGCATCGCTTCGACGGCGAACCGGGCCGCCCGCCCGACGCCGCCCTCGACCTCGTACGCGCACTGGTCCGCACCGCGCGCGTCGCGCCGGTCGCCCGGTTGCGCACGCGTAGTCGGCGCGTCGAGCTGCACGACGAGATGGGGAAGCCGCTCGGGGACATCGTCGACGATCAGGTGACGGTCCTCGACCGCGGCCGCGTCGCCGCCCGGTTCCGCGAGCTCGAAGTGAACGTCGACGACGCGGCGCCGGAAGGCCTCATGGACGCCGTCGTGACCCGGCTGCGCGCCGCGGGCGCCGGCCCCCCGGATCAGACGCCGAAGATCGTCCGTGCGCTCGGATGGCGCGCCCTCGAGCCGCCCGACGTCACGAGCCTCGGCCGCTTGCCGCCGTCCCCGTCGGGAGGTGACGTGGTGCGAGCCGCGCTGGCAGCGTCGGTCGCCCAGCTCATCGCCCACGACCCCGGGGTGCGTCTCGGCGACGACCCCGAGGACGTCCACCAGGCCCGCGTGGCGACGCGCCGCCTGCGCTCGAGCCTGCGGACGTTCCGAGACCTTCTCGACGGCGACTGGACGAAGTCCCTGCGCACCGAGCTGCGCGCGCTCGGCCGCGACCTCGGTGGCGTGCGCGACACCGAGGTGCTGCTCGACCGGCTCCGCGAGCGCGTCGAGCGGCTCAGCCCCGACGACCGCGACGTCGCCAAGCACATCCTCAACCGGCTCCTCGAGCGTTGGGACACATCGCGCAGCGCGTTGCAGCAGACGCTCCGCAGCCCCGACTACACGGAGCTGCTCGATCGTCTCGTCGAGGCGACACGAGACCCGGCCCTCCTCCCCGAAGCCGACGGCCCCGCCGAGGCTGTGCTCCCGCCCCTCGTGGGCCGGCCGTGGAAGCACCTGCGCACGGCGGTCGAGGAGCTCGACAGCGACCCGCCCGACGAGGCGCTCCACCAGGTCCGCATCCGTGCCAAGCACTGTCGTTACGCCGCCGAGACCGTGGCGCCCGTCGTCGGGAAGCCGGCCCGCGCCTTCGCCCGCGCCGTCGAGGACCTGCAAGAGGTGCTGGGCGAGCACCAGGACGCGGTCGTGGCCGAGCAGTGGCTGCGCGAAGTCGCGTCGGAGTCGGACGGCGCCGAGACGTTCGTGGCCGGACAGCTGGCCAGCTTCGAACGTGTCGATATCGAACGGACCCGAGCCGCCTGGCCCGACGTGTGGCGGAAGGCGAGCCGGAAGCGACTCCGGCAGTGGTTCTGAGCGCGAACGGGGGCGGGGCGGGTCGCTCCGAGCCGGTCGTGCGCGCCGGAGGGGGCGTGGTGCGCCGGCAGCGCGAGAGCGGCGACTACGAGTACGCGCTCGTGCACCGGCCTCGCTACGACGACTGGAGCCTCCCCAAGGGGAAGGTCGACGCGGGTGAGTCGGACGAGCAGGCCGCGCGGCGGGAGGTCGAGGAAGAGACCGGCGTGCGGGGCGAGCTCGGCGCCGAGTTGGAGACGGTGAGGTACACGGACCGCAAGGGGCGCCCGAAGCAGGTTCGCTACTGGCTCATGGACGCGGCGCAGGACTCGCCGGCGTTCGAGCCGAACCGGGAGATCGATGAGGTGCGTTGGTGCTCCGCGGCCGACGCGGGCAAGCTGCTCAGCTACGAGCACGACCGGAAGCTGATCTCCGACGCGGAGGCCCTGGGCTGAAGCTCTATCTGGTCCGTCACGGCAAAGCCGGGCGCAGGAGCAGTTGGGACGGCCCCGACGAGCTCCGTCCGCTGTCGAAGGCCGGACGCCGTCAGGCCAAGGAACTGGTCAAGCTGCTGCGCGACGAGCAGGTCGACCGGATCCTGTCGAGCCCGTACGTGCGCTGCGTCGAGTCGGTGGCGCCGCTGGCCGAGACCCGGGGCGTGCCCGTCGAGGAGGTCGACGCGCTCGCCGAAGGTACGCCGCTCGACCAGGTGCTCCGGCTGATCGAGAAGGTCTCCGATAAGCCGACCGTGCTGTGCACCCACGGCGACGTGGTCCAGGAGCTGCTGTCGCACCTCGACGGGCGGCGCGTGCCACTCGAGGGCGGCCTCGTGTTCCCGAAGGGGTCGGCGTGGGTGCTCGACGTGGAGGGCGGCGACGTCGTCCACGGCCGGTACGCTCCACCGCCGGCGTGACGGGCACGATCACCGACGTCGACGCACTGTTCGCGGTGCTCGAGTCGGGCGCCCGGCACACAGACCACGAGGACGTCGACCTGCTCGCACACGGGCTGCAGTGCGCGGCGGTGCTCGCCGCCACCGCAGCCGACGACCCTGCGCTGCAGGTGGCGGGGCTCGTCCATGACGTCGGGACCATCCTGTGGCCGGACCGGCCCCGCACCCATGCACGCGCCGGCGCGGCCGCATTGGCGCCGCTCCTCGGCGACCGGGTCGCGTGGCTCGTCGGCCGGCACGATCAGGCCAAGCGCTATCTCGTGACCGTCGACCCCGAGTACCGGTCGCAGCTGAGCCCGGGAAGCGTGCGGACGCTCGAAGCCCAAGGCGGACTGCTCGCCGACGACGAGCGGGGCCGCCTCGAGGCCGAGGCCGGGCTCGCCGACGTCCTCACGCTGCGCCGCGCCGACGACGCGGCCAAGGTCCCCGGTCGCATCGTCCCCGACCTCGCCCACTGGCGGCCCGTCGTCGAGGCGGTCGCCGACAGGGAGGTACGCGGTGGCTGAGCACGTAACACCCGCAGACGGGGACGACATCCACGGTCTTGTGCGCGAGCGCTACTCGGGCCTCGCCCAGCAAGCCACCGGCGGTGCGCAGTGTTGCGATCCGGAGGAACGGGCCGTGTTCGGAGCCGACCGCTATGACCAGGACGATATTGCGGAGTTGCCCGACGCGGCCGCGCTCGCCTCGCTCGGCTGCGGCAATCCGACGGCGGTCGCCGCCCTCCATCCGGGTGAAACCGTCCTCGATCTGGGATCAGGCGGGGGCATCGACGTTCTCCTGTCCGCGAAACGCGTCGGGCCGAACGGGCTCGCATACGGAATCGACATGACCGACGAGATGCTCGAGCTCGCTGCCAAGAACTCGGAAGCCGCCGGCATCACGAACGTGAAATGGCTCAAGGGCTTTCTCGAAGAGATCCCACTGCCCGACCACACTGTCGACGTCGTCATCTCCAACTGTGTCATCAACCTCTCCCCCGACAAGAGCAGGGTTCTGGACGAGGTTGCCCGGGTGCTGAAGCCGGGCGGGCGGTTCGCGGTCACGGACGTCGTGGCGGACCGAGACATGACCGACGAGACCCGCCAGGACATGACGCAGTGGGCGGGCTGCATCGCCGGCGCGCTGACACGTGTCGAATACGAAGGGCTTCTCGCTGCGGCCGGCCTGGCCGATGTGGAGATCCACGAAACGCATCGGGTACACCCCCAAGCCGGATCAGCGATCATCCGAGCGCGGAAACCCGACGCCTGAGACCGCGTCTCCCTGTCGGCGTCGTCAGCTGGCGGCGGCTTGGCGGGGCTTCTCGTAGCGGTAGCCGACGCCGCGGATGGTGACGACGCGGGTTGGGGTCGACGGGTCGTCCTCGACCTTGGCCCGAAGGCGCTTCACGTGCACGTCGAGCGTCTTCGTGTCGCCGAAGTAGTTCGGCCCCCAGATGCGGTCGATGAGCACATCGCGCGTCAGCACCCGCCCGGCGTTGGCCAGGAGCAGCTCCAGCAGCTCGAACTCCTTGTGCGGCAACGCGACCGGATCGCCCCGCACGAAGACCTCGTGACGGCCGGCGTCGAGGCGGACGTCGCCGACCTCGAGCACTTCGTCGGTCGCGGCGTCGAGGGGCTCCCCCTCGGAGCCTCGACGCAACGCGGCCCGCACGCGCGCGATCAGCTCACGAAGGCGAAACGGCTTCGACACGTAGTCGTCGGCACCGACCTCGAGCCCGACCACCGCGTCGATCTCGGCGCTGCGCGCGGTGACCATGATGATCGGAACCCGGGAGCGCGAGCGCAGCTCGCGGCACACGTCGACGCCGGAGATCCGCGGCAGCATCACATCCAGGAGCACGAGTGACGGGCGCGTCGCCTCGAACTGATCGAGCGCCGCCTGGCCGTCGGCCGCCAGCGCCACCCGGAAGCCTTCGCGCTCGAGCGCGACCGAGAGCGCGTCGCGATACGACTCCTCGTCGTCGACCACGAGGATGAGCGGTGCCTCTGCCATCACGACGCCTCCGACAGATTCCGGTCGCTGGACGACGATAACGGGAGCCGCAGCCGAAACGTGGAGCCTTCCCCTTCGATGGACTCCACGGTGACGTCGCCGCCGTGTGCCTGCGCGACATGACGCACGATCGAAAGGCCAAGCCCGGTGCCGCCCGTCGCACGGCTGCGCGCCCGATCGACCCGGTAGAAGCGCTCGAAGATCCGTTCGAGATCACGTGACGGGATGCCGATGCCGTGGTCGCGCACGGAGATGCAGATGACGCCGTCGGCGGCGCTGGCATCGACGTCGACCGACTCACCGCGCTCCGAGTACTTCACGGCGTTGTCGAGCAGGTTCGTGACCGCGCTCACGAGCTGCGACCGGTCGCCCGACACGGCCAGGTCGGTCGCGACCGGCGGCACGCTCAACGGGATCCCCGCCGCGCCGGCGGCGCCTCGCACCCGTTCCGCGGCTTCGTGCAGGACGACGTGCACCGGCACCGGCTCGCGGGTGGGCGCCTCCTGGGCCTCGATCAGGCTGAGGTCGAGCAGATCGTCGACGATGTGCGCCAATCGGCTTGCCTCGTGCTGCACGCGGTCGGCGAGCTGCGTGTTGACGGGCGAGTCCTCCCCTGCCGCCATCGTCTCGGCGAGCAGCGCCAGCGCCCCGATGGGCGTCTTGAGCTCGTGGCTCACGTTCGCCACGAAGTCGCGCCGCACGCTCTCGACGCGGCGCAGCTCCGACACGTCGCGCACGAAGGCGACCGCGCCGATGACGGTGGTCCCCCGCCGCAGCGGAGCAGCGCGCACGCGGAGCACCTCCCGCGGTGGCCCGAACAACTGAAGCTCTTTCTCGCGCCGCTCGCCGGCGAGCGCGGGCTCGAGCAGCTCGTGCAGCGCCTCCTCGACCAGCGCGTCGGCGTGGCGGGCGCGGCGAAAACGCTCCCCGGCGTTGTTCCGCAGCAGCTCGCGGCCTTCGGCGTCGACGATCACCACACCGTCCTCGAACGCCGCCACCGCCTCGGCGAGCGACTCGCGTTCGGCCAGCAGCTCACGCGCCGCATTTGCCGCCACGGGGCTGGGCTCTTCGGGCTGCGGCGCGGGGGTGTCCTCGATGCGCGATGCGACGTCCTGAAGCTCGCGCCGCAACGAACGCACCGAAGCCACGAGGACGGCGATCGCCGCAACCAACGCGACGATCACAATCGCCACCGTGATGGTTGCGCTCAGCCGAACCTCCCGGTGATGTAGCCCTCGGTGCGGGGATCGCTCGGTGACGTGAAGATCTGCTCGGTGACGTCGTACTCGATGAGCCGACCCCGTCGGTGTCCGTCGTCGTCGGCTTCGGCGGTGAAGAACGCGGTCCGATCCGACACACGCGCCGCCTGCTGCATGTTGTGCGTCACGATGACGATCGTGTACTCACGCTTGAGGTCGTGCATCAGGTCCTCGATCCGCGCCGTCGCGATCGGGTCGAGGGCCGAGCACGGCTCGTCCATCAGGATCACGTCAGGCTCGACGGCGAGCGCGCGTGCGATGCACAGGCGCTGCTGCTGTCCGCCCGACAGCGCCAGCGCGCTCTTGCGCACCTTGCCCTTCACCTCGTCCCACAACGCGGCCTGCGTGAGCGCCTTCTCGACGAGGTCGCCGACCTCGCTGCGCTTGGCGCCGTTGATGCGCGGCCCGTAGGCGACGTTGTCGTAGATCGACTTCGGGAACGGATTCGGCTTCTGGAACACCATCCCGATCCGGCGGCGGACTTCGGCCGGGTCCACCTTGGGGCCGTACAGGTCCTCGCCGTGGTAGGTGACCTTGCCGAGCACCTCCGCCCCGGGCGTGATGTCGTGCATGCGGTTCAGTGAGCGGAGCACCGTCGTCTTGCCGCATCCCGACGGGCCGATGAACGCCGTGATCTCATTCGCGGCGATGTCGACGTTGACGTCCTCGACGGCCGTGACCCCGCTGTACTGCACCTTGACGTCGGAGAGCTGGAACACGATCTCGCGCTGCCGTTCGGGCTCCTCGTCGGGCGCCCGCTCCAGCGGCGGCGACTCGGCCGGCCCGCGGGACCCCGACTCGTCGCGGGTGGTCGTCACGGCACCGAATCTAGTGGCGACGGTCGCTGTGTCGGTCACAGGTTGCTCCACGTGTCAGGCCGCGGACGCTCGACGGGTGTACAAGGCGGTAAAGATCCGGGCCGTCACGGTGAACACGAACACGATGGCGATGAGGGCCAGCGCGGCGCCCCAGGCCCGGGCCTGGGCGGCCTCGAAGCCGCCGAACGTCGCCGCGTTGATGTAGATCTGCTGCGGAAGGGCCGTGTTCGATCCTTCGAAGACGTTGAAATTCGGTGCGAACACGACACCGATCGTGAACAACAGTGGCGCGGTCTCGCCCGCGGCGCGCGCGACGGCCAGGAGCGCACCGCTGACAACTCCGGGCGCCGCGTGCGGCATCACGACTGTGCGGATCGTCCGGGCCTTCCGACAGCCCAGCGCGTAGCTTCCCTCGCGCAAGTCGTCCGGCACGGTCTTGAGGATCTCCTCGGTCGTACGGATCACGATCGGGAGCATCAAGGCGCCGAGTGCCAGTGCGCCGGCGAACCCGCTGATCCCGTCCTGCTTCCGCGGCAGGACCCAGATGGTGTAGATGAACAGCCCCATCACGATCGACGGGACGCCGGTCATGACCTCGGCCAGGAACCGGACGACGCGCGCGAGGAAGCCGTTCCCGCCGTACTCGTTCAGATAGATGCCGCCGAGTACGCCGAGCGGCAGCGCCATCGCCGCCGCCGCGCCCGTGATCACGAGCGTCCCGACGATCGCGGGATAGATCCCACCTCCGGGTCGTCGGTTGCTGAACGGCAGGTCCTCTGTGAGGAAGCTCCAGCTCATGACCTCGCTTCCCCGCTGGAACACGTACACCACGATGAACAGGAGCGGGACGAGCGCGATCAGGAACGAGACCAGCGTGAAGGCGGTCGCGAGTGCGTTCTTGACCTCACGGCGCCCCTTACGGGTGGACTGCGCGAGAGGCATTGCCGGGGCCGTCACGTGATGATCCCCGCGGCCCGCTGCTGGGCGCGGCCGCTCACAGCCCGGGCTGTCATACCGATGAGGATGGTCATGACGAAGAGGACGACGCCGCAGCCGATGAGCGCCGCGCGGTGCGTCCCGCTGGCCTCGCCGAACTGGTTGGCGATGACACTGGCGAGCGTGTCACCCGGGCCGAGGATGTTTGCGGTGACCCGTTGCGACGAGCCGATGATGAGCGCCACGGCGATGGTCTCGCCCAGCGCGCGGCCCAGGCCGATCATGGTGCCGGCCACGATGCCGCTGCGGCTGTGGGGAAGCACCGCGCCCCGGATCATTTCCCAGCGTGTCGCCCCCAGCGCGAGGGCGGCCTCCTTTTGCGACTCGGGAACAGTGGCGAACACCTCCCGCGTGACCGAGGTGATGATCGGCGTGATCATGATGGCCACGATGATCCCGGCGGTCATGAAGCTCTTCCCCGACGCGCTGGGGTTGGCGAACAGCGTGTTGAGGACCGGAATGCTCGCCGTGGCGTCCGAGATCGACGTGAACAGCGAAGCCAGCGGCTCGGTGAGGACGAGCAGCGCCCACAGTCCGTAGACCACCGACGGGATCGCGGCAAGGAGGTCGACCGTGTAGACGATCGGTCGGCGGATCCGTCGCGGCGCCATGTCGGTCACGAACAACGCGATGCCGAGGCTGATCGGGAGCGCGAGGAGCACGGCGACCACTGACACCACCAACGTGCCGTAGATCAGCCCCAGCGCCCCGAAGTGGTTCTTGGACGGCTCCCAGTTGTCGGTCAACACCGAGCTGAAACCCTCGGCCCGGAACCACGGCCACGCCTCGCGCGTGGTGTAGACGGCGATCAGGGCGAGGATCAGCAGGACCATGAGGCCCGCTGCCAAGGCGAGGATCCGGAAGCTCCGGTCGGCGATGATTCCCGGTGGCCGGGACCCGTTGGTCAGGCCCTTGGGGACTGCAGGAGCGTCGGTGACCATCGCCGGCTTTCAGGAAGGCGAGGAGGGGCGGGCGAGAACCGCCCGCCTCTCGAGTCGCCGGATGCTAGGTGATCTGCTTGACCTGGGCCTTGGCCTTGTCGAGCAGCGTCTTCGGAAGTGGTGCGTAGTCCGCGGTAGGAGCGATCTTCTGCCCCTCGCCGTAGATGAAGTTCAGGAACGACTTGATCGCAGTGCCCTTCGCCTGGTCGGTCTGGGTCTTGTACACGAGCAGCCAGGTCGGCGCCGCGATCGGGTAGGCGTCCTTGCCCGATGCGTTGAGCGGGTTGTACGTGAGGTTGGCCTCGACCGGGGCCTTGTTGACCGCAGCCGTCGTGGCCTTCGTGCTGGGCGCCACGAACGAACCGTCCTTGTTCTTGACGGACGCGAACTTCAGCTTGAGCGCCTTGGCGTCGGAGAAGTCCACGTACCCGATCGCGCCGTCCGTGCCCTTCACGATCTGGCCGACGCCCGCGTTGCCCTGCCCGGCTTGGGTGTCAGCCGCCCAGGTCACCGTCGAGCCGGAACCGAGGGTCCACACGCCCGGCGCCGCTGCGGTCAGGTACTTCGTGAAGTTCTCGGTCGTGCCCGAGCTGTCGGCGCGGTGCGCGACCGTGATGGCGGTCGACGGAAGTTTCGCCTTCGGGTTGTCGGTCTTGATCGCGGGGTCGTTCCAGGTCTTGATGTCACCCTGGAAGATCTTGGCGAGCGTGGCCGGCGACAGCCGGAGACTCTTCAGACCCTTGACGTTGTACGACACCGTGATCGGTGCGGCCACCGTCGGGAAGTAGAAGAAGTCGCCGCCCTTGACTCCCGCCAGATCCTCGGGCTTGTACGGCGCGTCGGTGCCGGCGAAGTCGACGACCTGGTCCGCGAAGTCCTGACGGCCCTTGCCCGACCCGCCACCGGCGTAGTTGATGGTGACGTTGGCGTTCTTCGCCTTGAACGCTCCGATCACCTCTTCGTAGAACGGCTGGGGGAAGGTGGCGCCCGACGCGTTGAGGGTCGCCGAGCCGCCCTGGGCGGGAGCGTTCTTTGCCCCCGCGACGGCCGCGCCCGAGGTGACGAGTGCGACGACCAGGGCCGCCGGCACCAGCCATCGCAGACTGGCTGAGATTCGCTTCATGAGTTCAGGCCTCCTTGGGAATTCACGGCCCGGACGCTACGAAGCGACCCTGGCGAGGCTGTGGCATCGAGGTGGCCAGAGCGTGAACACTGCCCCAACATTGGATCCGGAACCGCCGTGGCGCCGCCGCTGCGTAGCGCGGGCATGGCGCACGAATGTCCGAAGCGTGAACTGTGCGCCAACGATGACGCGGGGCTGCACGCGAGCGCCGCGCCCACCGGTCATGATGGGTGCGTGACGGACACCGCCAGCGACGCTCGAAAGAGTTTCCACGAGGCGCTCGACGAGCTGCGCATCGACGTGATCCGTCTGGCAGCGCTCACCACTGAAGCGATCGCCGGGGGTACCCAGGCCTTCCTCGACGCCGACCTGGCCGCCGCCGAGCAGGTCATCGAGAACGACGACGACATCGACGAGCTCACGCACTCGATCGAGGACCGCTGCTATCTGCTCCTCGCCCGCCAGCAGCCGATGGCGAGCGACCTCCGCACGGTGGTTGCGGTGTTGCGCATCGTGCACGAGCTCGAGCGCTCAGCCGACCTCATGGTGAACGTGGCGAAGACGACACGGCGGCTCTATCCCCACAGCGTCGATCCCAAGCTGCGGGGGATCATCCAGCGCATGGGCGAGCAAGCCGGCACGCAGACCCGGGTCGCCATCGACGCCTTCGCCGACGCCGATCCGTCGGCGGCGGCCGCGCTCGCCGACATGGACGACACCATGGACGACCTGACCAAGAGCTTGTTCAGGTACATCCTCGGGTCGGCATCGGGCGAAGAGGAAACTGTGCTCCAGGCCGTGCAGCTGGCCCTGGTCGGCCGACACTACGAGCGGATCGCCGACCACTCGGTGACCATCGCCCAGCGGGTCGGATTCATGGTCACCGGCGAGCACCCGCAAGCCGACGACTTCGCCCGCAAGGGCGACTGAGAAGCTCCCGCCCTTAGGTCTCGGACTCCTCGTAACCGAGGTCCCACTCCAGGATCAGGCGCTCCCGCTCGGCGTCGCGCGCGACGCGCTCGCGGTTGCGCCGGAATTGCGGGTCGTGCGGCGGCAGGAGCTGGAGCCGCGCCAGGGCACGCTGGCGGAACTGATCGATGAGCCGGCCGTCGCCGAACACGCCGTGCACGTCCCAGTGGGGCGCGACGGGTCCCAGGTACACGACCTTGACGTGCCCCTGAGGTGGGAGCTGCTCGAGTTCCTCTTCTTCGATGCTCATGAGTCCAATAAGCCTATCCGGTCTATTGACGGCTACTGCACGTCGGATCGCTCGACGAGCGTTGCCTCCACGGTCTTGCGATCGGAGCCGCGCACGATCACCACGGACACCTTGTCGCCGGGATGATGCTTGCGAACCGCGGTGGCGACGGCGCCGCCGGTCTTGATCTGCTCGTCGCCGATCTGCACGATCACATCGCCGCGACGGATGCCGGCGTCGTCGGCGGGTGAGCCGCTGGTGACCGAGTCGACCACGGCGCCGTTGTCTACGTTCACGCCGAGCTGGTCCTTGAGCTGCGGCGTCAGGTCAGCGGTGCCGATTCCGAGGAACGCAGGCTTGCGACCGGCTTCTATGTCGTCGACGACGGTCTTGGCGAGCGACATCGGGATCGCGAAGCCGACGTTCTGTGCGGGTTGCGTCGGGCTGCCCGACGCGACGGCCGTGTTGATGCCGATCACGCAGCCATTGGCGTCGACCAGCGGACCGCCGGAGTTGCCGGGGTTGATGGCGGCGTCGGTCTGCAGCACGCTCTCGATCGCGGTGCCGATCTCGCCACCGGGTCGTGGCGGTCCCGAGATGATCCCGCGCGTGACGCTCAAGCCGCCTTCGAGTGCCAGCGCGTTGCCGATGGCGACGACGTCGTCACCGACCTGGACCTTGTTGGAGTCGGCGAGGCACGCGACCGGCAGTCCCGTGCCGTTCACCTTGAGGACGGCGACGTCGGCGCTCGGGTCGCGCCCGACGACGCGCGCGTCGAGCGCTCGGCCGTCGTTGAACTGCGTCTTGACCTGCTGCGCGCCCTCGACGACGTGGGCGTTGGTGACCGCAAAGCCGTCGGCCGAGATCGAGAACCCGGTCCCGGCGCTCTGGCGGCCGCCGGAGTCGACCGTGACCGCGAAGACCGCGGGCTCGACCTTGGCGATGATGCTGGCGATGTCGCCGTTCCGGCCGATCGACGAGGACTCCCGCGCGATCTCGGTCGTGCTCTTCGCCGGCTTCGGCGTCGTGGACGAAGTGTCGTCGCGACCGAACGCGAGGAATGCACCCGACGCGACAACCGCGCCGCACAGGCCGCCCACCACCGCGCCGACGAGGAACTGGCGCAGCCGGCTCGGTCGCCGCGGCTCGGACTGCGGAGGACCTGAAGGCGGAGGCCCCGGTGGCGCCGGTGGCCACGGCGGCACCGTGGGAGGCGCCTCGTATGCCGGAGGACGGGGCTCGGTCGGCGGCTGGTCCTGCGCCGGCGGGGGCTGCGTCGGCGGGGGCTGCGTCGGGACGTCCGCAGGAGGTACGGCGTCGTCAGGCATCAGGCGTCTCCAGGACAGGGGGCAGTTGACGGTAGCTACATCTCGAACGCCGCCCGATTCGTAGAAGGTTCCAGGAGGCGACTGTCATGGTGTTCTCATCACGCTGCTCTCATCATGCCCCTGCGAAACTCGGGAACCGGATCACCCCCCGGGACCGTTTGAACCGTTGAACCTATGGATTACGACCTTCCGCTCCCACCCCCGCCCGACCACCAGGAGCATCAGTGGATGCTCGAGGCCAAGTGCCGGGGCCGGGCGCCGCACGATTTCTTCCCCTCCGACGGCGTCGGTGTCGACCAGGCCCGTCGCATTTGCGCCGATTGCCCGGTGAAGGAGCCGTGCCTCGAGTACGCCCTCACCTACCGCATCGACCACGGTGTCTGGGGTGGGGCCTCCGAGCGGGAGCGCCGCCGCATCCTGCGCCGCCGGCGCCTCGAGGCTGCCGGCGTCAATTCCTGAGACTTTTCCGGGGGCGGGGTTCGCTCCCGTCAGCGCCGTGAGCTGTCGAGCGGCGGATCCGTCGCTTCACCATCACGGGGCCTGGCTACACAGTCACCCGCACCGCGGCCGGCACCGCCATCTGGGTCTGGCGCTACGCGTGTCGACCCCTGCCGGGCCGAATCCTCACCACCACCGTCACTCCCCTGACCGTCGCGAACCCGGGCATTCTCACGGGGCCGTCGACGACACAATCAAGCGTTCGCGCGAAGGGATCGGGGCGGTGACACGATCCCTCGCCGTCTTGGGCGTTGCTGCCGGCGTACAGGCGGTGGTGTTCGCGGCGAGCGGCAGCGTTGCGCTACTTGCAGACGTGATCCACAACTTCGGCGATGCCTTGACCGCCGTGCCTCTCGGTCTTGCTTTCATCCTGCGGTCGACAAGAGCCGAACGGCGCGCAGGCGGCGTCGTCGTCGTCGCGATCGGCCTCAGCGCGTGCGTGGCGGGCGCCGAGGCGGTGCGACGCGTGTTGTATCCGGTCACGCCGAAACACCTCGCAGCCCTGGCCATCGCCGGAGGGGTCGGATTCGCCGGCAACTACGTGGCCGCTCGAATCCGCACCCGTGCCGGGCAACGCCTCGACAGTCCCGCGCTGATCGCCGACGGGCACCACGCGCGCGCCGACGCCTATGTGAGCCTCGGCGTCATCGCCTCCGCCGGCGCCGTTGCGATAGGCGTGCCGATGGCTGATCCCCTCATCGGGCTCGCGATCACGGCCCTCATCCTGCGCATCACCCGCCAGTCGTGGCGGACAGTGCGCGGGGCTACCAGCTGAACGGGCCGAGGACGAAGTTGGTGACGCGCTCGAGCGTGCTCGGGGTGCCGGAGGACGCGACGTCCGCGAGGAGCTGGTCGACCTGATCGTCCGGCGCGTCCGCGACCGCGGTGTAGACGACCTCGTCCGACTGCCAGATCGTCACGACGCCTGCCGGAGTGCGGTACCGCCGGCCGTCCTGACCGGCCACGGTGCGCGCGTCACCGCCGGCGGGGAGCCCACTCCAGTCGAGCTCACCCTTCTGCTCGAACACGGACACGCCGAACAGCCCGTCGCTGTAGAACAGCTGCACGGTGCCGGCGGCGTCGCGGTACCGGCCGGTCAGGCGAAAGCCGTTGCCCGCCGAGCCCGGAGCGTGGAACGGCAAGCTGACGCTCTCCATCGACTGCGGCTGGCGCGGCGCAGCGCGTGACGGCGTGCGGGGCGCTTGGGCCGGTACGACGCCGAAGAACGCGCGGGGCGGTTCGCCGATGCTGACGAACCCGACCGCCCGCACCGTGTCGCCGCGCCGGTCGAGCTGATCGCGCCGCAGCAGGAGCCCTGTGGAGTCGTCGAAGTAGAGCCGCTCGCGAATGCGACCCTGACCGCGATCGGCGGCGTCCACCTGCTGTGTGGGACGCCCTGCGATCACCGGGCCGTCGTGGAGCGTGAGGTCCCACTTCTGCGACGGTGAGGGCCCATCGGGTTGGGTCGCACTGCGCCACACCGCGAGCCAGCCCTCGGTGCCGTGGAGAAACCGGCTCGAGCCGTCGACGACGACTTCTCCCTGATCGCCCAACGCGAGCACACCGTTCGTGCTGCGGACGGAAACCTCGTTCGAGCGTGGGCCGCCGGCATCGGACCACGAGACCTCGAGCACGCCGGTGAAGTCGTGCTCGGCGGCGGCGTGGCGGGCGCCGATCAGCAGCTGCTCGGCCGGATCGGTCTGGTCGGCGGCGGCGCGGTGCGCGGCATCGGCGATGGGGGCCACGCCCGCCAACGCGGCCACGGCGACCACGACGAGCGCAGGGCGAGACACCCGGGTGCTCATCGGCGGTACGGCGCGACGAGGCTCACGCCGGCGAGCTGGCTCACGGGATCGTCAGTGACCGACGCGCGCACGGCGTGCGAGTCGGCGACGGCAGGGACGTTCGGCGTGACGCGGTCGGCTGACGGGACAAACAGGGCCGCTGTCACCACGGCGGCAACCGCCACCGCAGCCGCGCCCAAGCCGGCGATCCGCGGCACGCGTCCCCGACGGCGGGCGCGCACCTGCGCCGGCTCGGGTGCGAGTGCTGCGTCCCAGAACCCGGGCGGCGCCTCGTGCACGGGCAGGCGGCGCAGCGTGTTGCGCGCCCACGTCACCTCGTCGAGCTCGCCTCGCCATTCCTGCGAGGCGGCGACGTAGCTCTCGACCGCGGCGCGCTCGTCGGCACCGAGCTCGCCGTCGAGATAGGCCGAGAGCCGGTCGTCGGGTGCCGGAACGCGGGCGTTCACGCCGACTCCCCCGTGTTGACGAGGGCGCGCCGCAGGAGGCGCCGGCCTCGATGGATGCGCGACCGCACCGTCCCGACGGGAACACCGAGCGAGTCGGCGATCTCCTCGTACGGCCGGTCGGCGATGTCGCACATCACCACCGCGGTGCGGAACTCCTCGGGCAGCGCGTTGAGCGCGGCCTGCACCTCGTCGGACAGGCCGGTCGGCACCTCGTCGGCCGCGGGCGAAGGCGGGATGACCCAGTCGGGGTCGTCGGGGAGGGCGGCGGCGGGTCGGGG
>JALZAA010000315.1 GCA_030948625.1 Actinomycetota bacterium | reverse complement strand
AGCGGCGTCTCCTGCGCCCGCGCGGCCGAGACGAGCAGCTCGGCGAGCACGTCGCCGCGGCGGACCTCGGGCACGCCCTCGATGGGGAAGATCGTGAGAGCGGGCATTCAGGCGACGGCGTCGAGCGTGTGCCGCGCCAGGGCCGCGGCGACGCGCGCGTCGCGCATGAGCGTGTCGGCGACCACGGCCCGCACGCCGAGGGCTTCGACCTCGGCGGCCCGTGCGGCGTCGCCGGCGTCGATGACGAGGGCGGAGCAGAAGTCGCGATAGGCGCGCGCCACGCCGACGCACGACACCTCCATGCCGAGCGGTCCCATGAGCCGGTCCGCCGGGCCCTTCACCGGCGCCCCGGCGATGATCGGGCTAACGCCGACGACGCGGTCGCGGCGGCGCCGGAGCGCGTCGCGCACCCCGGGAACGGCGACGATCGGCCCGATGGAGATGACCGGGTTGCTCGGGCAGACGACGATCGTCTCGGCATGGTCCAACGCCTCGAGCACACCCGGGGCGGGCGCGGCGCCGGCGGCGCCCTCGAAGCGCACTGCGGCCACGGGCGGCTCTGCCCGCTCGCGCACGAACCATTCCTGCATGCGCAGCTCGGACACCTCGCCGTCGGAGCCCCGCACGTCGATTCGCGTCGCGACCCGCTCGTCGGTCATCGGAAGAATCCGCGAACGGACTCCCCATTTGTCGGAGATCTCGGTCGTGATCGTCGAGAGTGGGGCGCCGGCCCGGAGGCGCTCGTCTCGGTAGAGGTGCGTGGCGAGGTCGCGGTCCCCGAGCCGGAACCATGTCGGCACGCCGTACCGCTCGAGCGCGGCCATGGTCGCGAACGTCTCGCCCGCGAGGCCCCACCCGGTTTCGGGGTTCTCGGCGCCGGCGAGCGTGTACGTCACCGTGTCGAGGTCGGGGCAGACGAGCAGACCGTGGAACCAGTCGTCGTCGCCGGTGTTGACGACGACGGTGACGTCGTCGGGGGCGACGATCTGGACGAGCCCTCGGAGGAACCGCGCGGCCCCCACGCCGCCTGCCAGTGCCACGAGCACGCTTGCGAATGTAGTGGCGCCCGCGCGCGACACGGCTCCCCGAAGGGAGCCGTGTCACAAGAGGGATTTGGGGATTTCTCAGGCGGCGCGGTTGACCAAGTCCTTGGCCCGGCTGGTGCCGGCCTCGACGACCTGCTTCACCTGGACGGGAACGGACTGGAGCTGCTCCACGACGGGCTCGACCCGCTCGCGGAGGTCTCCGATGAGCGGCTCGACCCGGCCCGACACGTCCTTGGCCAGCGACTCGAGCTTCGCCTTGCCGTCCTGGGCCCGGTGCTCGATGAAGGTCTTCGTCTCCTGGGCCTGGTTCTCGAGCGTGGCCTGCACCTCCTGCCGGCGTACCTGTGCCTGCTGGAAGGCGATGACCCCGACGCCGACCGTGATGTAGGCGGCGTCCTCGAGCGTTTTGCGTACGTCCATGCGCTCTCTCTCCTTGCTGGTGGCTTTCCGGGCTGGCTTTCGGGTTTCTGCCCATTCGGGCACGCGGCACTCGGCTCGCGGCCCTCGCCCGGAGGATCGGGCTCGGACTCATGCTAACCGCAATACGCCTTGCGATAAACATCTGCAAGCACTCGTGACTGTCATCACGAGCGGAATGTCCAGTTGTATGCTCCGCCGCAGTCATGGCGACGGCGTATTCGCCCGGCTCGCAGGTGCTCCCCGGGGACGGCGGCGGTCCGGACCCCAGCAACGAGATGCCCACCGTGGCGGCGGTCGTGGTGACCCGGAACGCGGGGCCCTGGCTCGAGCAGACGCTGCGGTCGCTCGGGGAGCAGGACTACCAGAGCGTGGCGGTCATGGTGGTCGACGCCGGTTCCCGCGACGACCCCGGCCCCCGCGTCGCGGCGACGCTGCCCGGCACGTACGTCCGGCGGGTTGCCGACTCGGGTTTCGCGGCGGCGGCCAACGAGGCGCTCTACGCCGTGCGGAACGCGACGTTCCTCCTGATCTGTCACGACGACGTCGCCCTCGACCCCTCGGCGGTGCGAGTGATGCTCGAAGAGGCGTACCGGTCGAACGCCGGCATCGTCGGACCGAAGCTCGTCGACGCCGACAACCCCGAAGTGCTGCTCGAGGTCGGCCGGACCATCGACCGGTTCGGCATCCCCTACACCGGCATCGAGCCGGGAGAGCTCGACCAGGCGCAGCACGACGGCGTCCGAGACGTCTTCTACGTGTCGGATGCCGCCGTGCTCGTGCGCACGGACCTCTTCCACGAGCTCGGAGGGTTCGACCCGGCTGCGTTCCCGGGGGCCGAGGATCTCGACCTGTGCTGGCGGGCGCGGCTGGCGGGCGCCCGCGTGCTGGTCGCGCCGGACGCGCGCGCTCGGCACCGCGAGGCGGCGGCTGAACGGGACAGCGCCCCGCCCGACTCCGCCGCTCTGGCGCGGACACGCATCAGGACCGTCCTGACGCTGTCGTCGACGCGGACGCTGTTGTGGGTGGTGCCGGTCGGGATCGTGGCGTCCTTCATCGAGGCGGTCGTTCTCACGGTGACGTTCCGTCGCGGCCACGTGCGCTCCGCCCTCGGCGCCTGGTGGTGGAGCCTCCGGCACCTCCGGACCGTCCGGAGAGGACGGCGCAAGGCCCGCCGCGACCGGCGCGTCGCCGACAGCGAGGTTCGCAAGCTCCAGATGCACGGCGCGCGCATGCGCGGCTTCGTCGCGCACCACGTCGCGACGGAGGAACGCGTCCGTTCGCTTGCTGACGCCGGCCGCACGGCGGTGGACGCTGCGAGCGCCGGTACGCGTCAGCCGCTGTTCGCGCTGGTCGCATTGCTCGCCGTCTTGTGGCTCCTCGGCTCGCGGGTCCTGCTCGGCGACGGCGTTCCCGCCATCGGAACGATGGCGCGCTGGCCCGGGATCGGCGACCTCCTCTCGGCGTACGCGTCGGGCTGGCGTTACACGGGCCTGGGGTCGGCCACGGCCGCGCCACCGGGCCTCGTGGCGATGGCAGGGTTCACCACCGCGCTGTTCGGCGCGAGCGGGCTCGCGCGCACGGTGCTCGTGGTCGCCGCCTTCCCGGCCGGGGCGCTTGGCGCATACCGGCTGACGCGCACCCTGTCGCAGCCCGCGGCGGCCGCGGTCGTCGCAGCGCTTGCATACGCGATCAACCCCGTGCCCCGGAACGCGATCGCCAACGGGCGCCTCGGCCCGCTCGTGCTGTTCGCGCTCGCGCCGTTCCTGGTCTCGACGGCGGTTC
>JALZAA010000019.1 GCA_030948625.1 Actinomycetota bacterium | reverse complement strand
CGATCGTGCTGACCGCGCGAGGCGCGGTCCGATGGAAGGGCCGCGTCGTGCCCGTGCGGCGATGAGCGTCTTCACGCCGGGCAACGTCGTCATCGTGTTGATCGACGCCGGGGTCTGGGCGTCGTGGAGCGTGCTGTGCGGGTACTACGCGCACCGCCTCTCGCCCGGGCGCCTCTCGCGCGACAACTGGCTGTTCCGGCTTCGTGTGTTCGAGTCCGGCGGGCGCGTCTACGAGCGCCGGTTGGGGATCAAGCGGTGGAAGGACCGGCTCCCGGACGCGGGGGACCTCTTCCAGGGCGGGTTGTCGAAGAAGAGGCTGCTGGCCGTCCGCGACCGTGAGCACCTCGAGCGCTTCGCGGCCGAGACCCGGCGGGCCGAGCTGACCCACTGGCTGATCCTGGCCGCCTCGCCCTGGTTCTTCCTCTGGAACCCGTGGTGGCTGGGCCTCGCGATGGTCGGGTACGGAATCGTCGCCAACATCCCCTGCGTGGCCATTCAGCGCTACAACCGGGCTCGACTTTTCCGTGTCATCGGGCGGGCTTCGGCGGCTCGCACGGCCTGAACCCGCTCCGGCGGTTGAGTGTTGGATTACCTTGACCGCCGTGGTTCACCTGACCGGTACCTACTCCGATGTCGACCACTCGCCCGATCCTGTCGGTGCGGCCGAGTGGATGGACACCATGTGCGACTGGCCGTTCATCCGTGCCTACAAGGCGAGGACGGTCGAGCTGCTCCGCGTCGGCCGGGGTGACGTGCTGCTCGACGTGGGCTGCGGCACCGGCCATGACACCCGGGCGCTCGGGGCGGTCGCCGGGCGCGGTGGGGTGGCCATCGGCATCGACGCCTCGGCGGTGATGCTCAAGGCGGCCGAGACCCGGGGCGGCTCGTATCTGCAGGCCGACGCCCGCTCCCTGCCCTTCCCCGACGCCGCGTTCGACGGCACGCGCATCGACCGCGTGCTTCAGCACGTCGCCGGGCCCCAACAGGCCGTCGAGGAGCTCGTGCGCGTCACGCGGCCGGGCGGACGTGTCGTCGCGATCGATCCCGATCAGGAGACGCTCGTCGCCGACCTGCCCGAGCGCGCTCTGCTCCGCAAGGTCAAGGAGTTCCGGCGCGACCGGAACCTGTGCAACGGCACCATCGGTCGCGAGCTGCCTCGAATGTTCCGCGGCGCCGGCCTCGTCGACGTCGCGTGCGAAGCGGCCACGCTCGTGCTGACCGACCCCCGCGACGCGTTCGGCTTCACGACCTGGCCGCATCTGATGCATCTCGAGGGACTGCTCACCGACGACGAGCTGAGTCGCTGGGACGCCACGGTGAGCGACGTCGTCGACAGCGGCGAGTTCCTGTACGCGGTCACGTTCTTCATCGCCAGCGGCACCAAGACCTGACCGCGCCGCGTCAGCCGGTCGCGCGGATCCAGTCGGCGATCGCGGCCACCGCGTCGTCGCGGCCGGGGGTCGACCCGGGCCCCCGAGAGAATCCGTAGTGGTCGGCGTCGATCTCGACCCGGTCGACGCGCGGCGCGCCCAGCGACGAGGTGATGAGCTCGGTGTCGGACGGGAAGACGCAGTGGTCGCCCGAGTACGTCACGACGAGCGCCGGGAGCGTCATGTCCGGGCCGGTGCGCTCGATCGTGGCGCGCGACGACAGCCCCGACCACGTCGAGAGCCAGGCCTCCGGTGCCACGATCCGGCCGAACCCGACGGCGCCGTAGTTGATCCAGTCCGGCCGCACACCCCAGAGCGAGCCGATGTCTCGCTGCGAGTGATCGAGTGAGAGGTCGACGAATCGTGGATCGGCGTCGGTGCGGTACACGGGCAGGAACTCCGTTGCGATCGCACGCCGGCGATCCGCGGCCGCTCTCGTGTGCTCCCACTCGGCGCGTGCCGCGCGGCGCCGCTCGACGCGCTCGCGTGCCATCGCGTCTATCCGTTCGACACGCGCCCTTTGACCGGCCCGATAGCGCGCCAAGAACTCTTCGTCGTACCGGGTCTCGGCTGGCGGCTCGACGAACCCGTTGGCCGGGTCGTAGAGATCGAGCGCAGCATCGCAAGACACCGGGTCGCGCTCGTCGGTTACCGAGGCGTCGATGGCGTGGAGCAGGTAGTGACCCTCGCCGACGTGCGCGGCCAGGTAGACCATCGCGTCCGCACCGGGCAGCTCGAAGCGGTTGAGGTCGAAGCGGTCACCGGCCGCGGTGTCGCACAGCCGGCCGCCGTCGTTGGCGAGCGCCTGCTGCAGGTACAGGGTGAGGAAGGACCCGCCGCCCGAGTTCCCGCACAGCACCACGCGGTCGTATCGGCTCGACAGCGCGGCGAGACCGGCCGCTACGTCGAGGAGCGCGACCTCGTGGACGAGCGTGGCGTCGTTGTTGAGCCATCGCGTGTTGAGGCACAACACGGCGTAACCGGCCTCGACGAGCCCGGGCACGACGTAGTGGTGCGAGAAGTTCGCCCGCGGGTGCACGACGACGACGGCGGTGTCCTCGCCGCCGCGCCCGTACAGCCAGCCCTCGGCAATCGCGTGGTCGGCCGTCTCGAGCACCAGTGGCCCGCATGTGGTGCCTTCGGGCGGCGGCCGCGACCATTCGGCAACCGCGTACGGGTTGTCGTAACGGCCGATACGGGTCGATGCGGCCATCTCCGGCGGTCAGGTGGTGGCGACGCTCTTCTCGGCCTGGTGGAACACGGGCGCCGGTGCTTCGCCCAGTGGCGGCTGGTCGGCGGTCAGGAGGCGCTGCGCGTCGGTGCGGTCGGCCTCGGTGAACGCCTGCGTCGTCGCGCACCACTCGACGAGGGTTCCGTTCGGGTCCATGGCGTAGATCGAGGTGCACCATCCGTGATCGATCTCGGCCACGTCGTTGCCGGTGTCGAGCCACCGGCGCTTGTGCGTCTCGATCCCCTCGAGGTCGCGGGCGTCGAACGCGAGGTGGTTCGTCCACACCGGCAGGCCCAGGCCGCCCGACAGCGACGTCTCGAACTCTGCCGGGACGTTCTCGTCGTCGTGGATGTCCCAGAACGCGATGAGCCCCTGCCCGTGGGTGTCGTAGAACGCGTGCCGAGCCCAGCCACCGCCGTCGGTGGCAGCCGCCTCGACTTTCACGAGGTCGAACCCCATGGCGTCCGTGTAGAAAGCGTGTGTCGCGGCCAGATTGCGAGTGGCTACCGCGACGTGATGAAAGCCCATCCGTGCCCTCCTGCTCGAGGGCACCAGCATCGCGCGGACTCGCCGCTCCGCGAGCTCGGAGGCCGACATGGACGAGCGAGAGCTGCACCCCGATCCGCTCGTCCAGTTCCGCGCATGGTTCGACGAAGCGGTCGCGGCGGGTGTCCGCGAGCCCGACGCGATGACGCTCGCGACGGCGAGCCTCGACGGATCGCCTTCCGCCCGGACCGTGTCGCTGCGAGGGCTCGACGAACGTGGGTTGGCGTTCTACACGAACTACCGAAGCCCCAAGGCGCGACAGCTCGACGAGAACCCGAGGGCCGCGCTGGTGTTCCACTGGCGCGAGGTCGAGCGGCAGGTCCGCGCTGTCGGGCCGGTCGCGCGCTTGTCGCGTGAGGATTCGCTTGCGTACTGGCGCAACCGGCCGCTCGGAAGCCGGCTCAGTGCGCTGATCTCGCCCCAGAGCGAGGTGGTCAGCGGTCGGGCCCAGCTCGAAGAGGCGTACGAAGCCGCTGCGGCGCACTTCGGTGACGACCCTCCGCTGCCCGAGACCTGGGGCGGCTACCTGCTGACGCCGGACGAGGTCGAGCTGTGGGAGGGACGGCCGAATCGTCTCCACGAGCGCGTGCGGTACGGCCGGGCCGGCGACGGGTGGCGCATCGAACGCCTCGCGCCCTGAGTGCTCAGCAGGACGACGACGCGCCCACCGTTTGACCGATCCCCGTGGTCGAGTTGCCGGCCGGGTCCGTGCCGACCACGGTCCAATTGATGTTCCCGTCGACCGCGTACGGCCCGATCGTCCCCTCGTACTCGTTCCCGGCACGGTGGGTCATCTGGCGCGCGGTCGAGGTGCCGTTCGCGTCGGTGAAGGTGAGCTCGACCGAGGCCAGCCGCCCGCGATCGTCGGCGACCGAGGCGAGGGCGGTGGTGGTCGGCTGATTGGGGCCGATGCAGCCATGGACGGTGGCGAGGTTGAAGACGAACGGCGGCCTCGTGTCCGGGCCGGGGTCGGTGGTCGGCGGCGCGGTGGTCGGGGCGGCCGGTGCGGTCGTGATCGGCGCACTGCCCGCCGCCGCCTTCGCCTCGGAGGCGTAGACACGATCGGTGTGGGATCCAACGCCGCGGAAGTTCAGGATGACGGCCCCCGCGACGAGGCCGACGGCGAGCAGCACCGCCACCCGGGCGCGCCGGCGACGGCCGGGGTACATCGACCGCCGCGGGTACCCGTTCCGGCGCAGACGCGGGGGCGGGGGGAGGAGGCTCTCGATGTCGGCGACCTCTTCGAACTCGTCGTACTCGGCGGCGGCGTAACCCTCCGTCTCGCCGGTCGCGTCGGCAGGCGGGTCGGCGGCCTGGTCGGCGGTCACGGCTGCGGCTTCGGTGTCGTCACCCGTCGCATCGGCAGCCACGGCCGCGTCAACGGCCGTGTCGTCGGTCGGCTCGGCGGGCACCTCCTCCGTCGCCGTCGGCTCGACGACGTCGGCCGCCAGGTCCACCGGCTGCTGGCCGACCGCGATCGACGCGCTCCAGTCGGGCGGCCCCAGCTGCGCCCACAGCAGATCCACCCGATCGACGATCTCCTCGCGCACCTCGGGCGGAGCCGGTTCAGCGGGCACGTCCTTGATGAGTTGGATGGCGCTCGGCTGGTGCTCGCGCCACAGGAGACACGTTCGACACACGTCGACGTGCAACGCGACGTGTCGAAGCCACGAATCAGGGTGAGCATCGTCCTCGCCCGCGATCAGGCGCTGCAATGCCGGGCAACCCGGACGCGACAACCGGGCAACGAGGAGCGCGCTCATCAGGCGCTCCACCCGCTCGTCGAGGTCACGGACGAGCGCGGCAACGTGCGGGAGCGACACTCCGATGGCGGCCGCGAGCCCCTTGTTGTCGAGCGACTGCCGGACATGAAGGTCGAGCAGGATGCGATCGCGAGGCGGCACCCACGACACGGCTTCCCACACGATCGCCCCGGCGCTGCGGGTCGCCCCCTCACCGGACTCACCGTCGAACTCGGCGTGCTCGTCGACTCCGATGGGAATCTTGCGTACGAGTAGCTGCTCACGCGCCATGGCGAACAACCACGACTCGAGCCTGTCGGGCTTTCGGAGCCGGTACAGCTCGAGCGCGGCGAGGACGAACGTGTCGACCATCGCATCGAATGCGATCTCGGGGTCGCGCGCCACCGAGGAGCAGAGGTCGTAGAGACGGTCCGCGTAGCGGTCGTAGATCTCGCCGAACGCCTCACGGTCTCCCGCCCGCGCCACCATCACCAGTTCGCCGTCGCTGTGCATGCCGCCCGCCAGCGTAGAACGGCTTCACCGCTTGTGGTGACCACCCCAGGGACTAGACAGTGCGCGGCATGACAACGGCAGCATGGGTGCTCCTCGGACTGGCCGGGCTGCTGGCCGCCGGAAACTGGCTCGCGGTCGCAACAGATCGGAAGCACGTCGAGTACGTCTGCAAGCCGGGGGCGCTCGCTGCACTCGTCGGCGTGGCGTTGACCCTGGAGCCCACGCACGGCGACGTGCGCGCCTGGTTCGTCGCCGCACTGCTGCTATCGCTGGCCGGCGACGTCTTCCTGATGCTCCCGTCTGACCGGTTCGTGGCCGGGCTCACGTCGTTTCTGCTCGCTCACGTCGCGTACGTCGTGGGTCTCACTCGTCACGGTGGTTCCGCGAGCGCGCTGCTGCTGGCGGCGATTCCCGTCGCCATCGTCACCGGCGCCCTGGGGGCGAGGTTCCTGCGCGCGGCGAGGGCCGCGGGTCACGGTGAGATGGTCGGCCCCGTTGTGGCGTACATGGCCGTCATCGCGGCGATGGTCACTTGCGCCCTGGCCTCCGGCATCGTGCTCGCCGGAGTCGGCGCCGTGCTGTTCATGACGTCCGACGCCCTGATTGCCGAGACCCGTTTCGTGGGGCCGCGGCGGTGGGCGCCGCTGGTGATCATCGTGACGTATCACCTGGGCCAGGCCGGCCTGACGCTCTCGCTCGTCCGCTGAGCGCGCCGTCGTACTGTTCCTGAATGCGCAAATCGATCGATGACGCCGTCGACGACCATCCCGCCGACGACGACGAGCGCCCGCCCGTGTCGTGGGCGGTCGCAGTCTCCGACGACTGCGACGCCTGCGGCGCCGGGGAGCTCCGGGTCGTCCTGACCGTCGAGGAAGCCGGCCGTGCCGGCTACGGGCTCGTCGCCCACCTCGCGCCCGACAAGGCCCGTCGCCTGCGTGCCGCCCTCGCCGCCGCCCTCCGCGAGCTCGGCGAGGACCCGGGCTCCTAGCTCGGCCAAGTCCCGAGGCGCACGTTCCTACAGCAGCAGCGGGGCCTTGGCGCGCTCGGCGGCGTCTGCCAGCCCCTGGCGGTGCTCGGCGATCTCGTCGACCGAGATCATCGCCACCCGGTGTTCGGCGGCGAACGTCTGGAGGAAGGACAGCCGCGCGGGGGAGCCGTCCTCTTGGAGGACCTCGCAGATCACCGCCGC